>DAOVQI010000229.1 GCA_030628785.1 Bacteroidota bacterium | reverse complement strand
TGTCTCTCATCTCCCGGGCAGCCTTATTAGTAAAAGTAATGGCTAAAATGCTCTCGGGATTTACATTTTTATTCAGGATTAAATAAGTTATGCGGGTAGTCAGGACTTTTGTTTTTCCTGTTCCCGGACCTGCGAGTATTAAGGCGGGACCGCTATAATGTGTAGCTGCTTTACCCTGTTCATCGTTTAATCCTGAAAGGATACCGTTTCCCCCGGAGAAAAGTTCTGGTATGGACGATTCGACAGCTTCGGCTTTCGTTTCTGCTTTTTCTTGTTTTAACTTCCGGAAAGCCTCCAGATTAAAGCTCATTAACGGACGCGGATTGTTTTTAGTAAGATATTCGCCTCCTGGTTCTTCAAACAAGGATGCTGATTGTGTATAATTTCTGCTTTCGCCTTCTTTGAAGACTTTGATCACACCAAATTCTCCGTCAAACCCTTCTTGTATATAAACTTCCCTGTTTCGCATCCTGCGAACCGCCTCGGACAGCAATTCGCCTCCAATGGTTTTAACGTCTTCAATATCATAGTGCAACAAAATATTAAACTCCGAACCTGCCTTACGAATCAGTTGTTCATAATGCTGAGCCACTTTTTTTGAATCAGGTGAAACACTTTCTAATTCTGATAAAATTTCTTTCAATGGAATCAGGCTATAAAAAAGGTGGCGGTTTTCCCGTTCCAGAATATTGTCCCGGTCGGCGAGTTGGGCAATGCGGTTCATTACCCCTACAGTGATCTTTTTTCCACAAACCGGACAGATTTCATCATGCTGCAAAGTATCCAGCGGACTCCAGCGGATACCACATTTTCGGTGACCGTCATAATGATATTTCCCCTCCTGCGGAAAGAAATCTATGGTACCAAGAAAGTCATCCTGACTGCCTGTTTTCATGGCATAAACAATACCTTCATAAGACAGCTCCGTGTCAAATATATTGCTATTACGCCCCAGCTTTTCAGGTGAATGGGCATCAGAATTGGCAGTCAAGGTATATTTGTCAAGGAAGCTGCACGTCCAATTCATTGGAGGGTCTGTTGAAAGCCCTGTTTCGACTGCATATATATTTGGCGATAAGTCTTCAAAACATTCTTCTACCGAATCAAATCCTGATTTTGAACCTAATACAGAAAACCAGGGTGTCCAGATGTGTGCCGGCACAAAAAAGATGTCTTCCGAACAGTCAAGACATAACTCGAGCAGATCTCTACTGTCCATCCCTAATATTGGCCTGCCGTCTGAAGTAATATTAAAACCGAGATTTACCAGTTTGTTTTGTATTTTTTCAACAACTTTAAAAGAAGGAGCAAACACAACATTATGGACTTTCCTGACTTTTCCGTTTTTTTTGTATATGTTACTGATCTCTGCTGTAAGGATAAACCTGATATCATCTTCAACCGGAAAATAGATTTTCTTTTTGTATTCCTGTTTAACTTTATACAGACCGTTTTCAGCAGGTTCAAATTGTTCCTTTAATTCCTTTAACCAGCCGGGGTGGGTAAAATCGCCTGTACCCACCACTTTTATTCCTTTCAGCCGCGCCCAGTAATCCAGGAAATCCGGACGAAGCTCTTTGCTGGTAGCTATAGAATAATGGGAATGTATGTGAAAATCTCCGATGAATTTCATTGGTGGGGATTTGAAAACTTAAAGATAGTAAGAATCTATTTCTGTTAACATATTTAATCAACCACCCCGTCTCAGGCTTCGCCTGATCCACCCCTCCTTTCCAAGGAGGGGAATTTACTGATTATCAATACTTTCCTCTGTTCCCAAAGGATTTCCTTCGGAACAAAGGAATCCCTACGGTGTTATTCGAGGAGGACTGTCCAACACTTGACGGTAGTACCAAGTAGCTTTTCAATAATTAATTTTTTTCTATATCTTGCCGGCTTTCATCTTAATCATATTATATGGAAAAGAGAAATGCTTTCCAGCCGGTATTCTGGATAGCCAACTCGGTGGAAGTTCTGGAACGTTTTGCCTACTATGGAATATACATGGGATTTGGAATTTATATGGAATACCTTGGGTATTCCAAAGGCCAATTGGGTATAATCCAAAGTATTTTCCTGTTGTTATCGTATGCCATACCCATCGTTTCAGGGACATTCGCCGACCGTTACGGATTTAAAAAAGTATTAATTGTATCATACCTGGCCTATCTCCCATCTATTTTATTGTTGATCTTAACAAAATCCTTCTCGGGTATTGCCCTCACCATGCTCAGTATTGGTCTTGCTGCGGGTATTTTTAAGCCTTTGGTTTCAGGCACAGTACGGGCTGTTACCGACAAAACAAACAAAACACTTGGATTTGGCATCTTTTATGCCATGGTGAACGTCGGTGCTTCCATCGGGCCAATCATTGCCGGGAAGCTCAGGGCCATATCATGGAATTATGCTTTCCTCGCTGCAGCCATCTCAATAGGAGCCATGTTATTGATCACCATTTTCTTTTATAAAGAACCGGAAAGGGAGACAGAAGGTGTTACCCTAGGCAAAAAATTCAAGGATATGGGAACAGCCCTTTCGGATGTTAAATTTGCTGTATTTCTGTTGATCCTTGGATTATTCTTCTGGCTACCGTTTTGGTCGTTTTTTAACTTAATGGCCATGTATATCGACAAAAATCTGGATACGGCAAGTCTTTATCTCAGTATTAAAAGCATTTTTGGCACAGGGATCACCAATTTTTTATCTCATAAAGATGAGGACGGAACATGGAGGATCCTCGGGGAAACCATTTCCCATACCGGATATATTATTATCCTGTTCCAGGTCTTTGTTTCCCGTGTCGCCGAGAAATTCAAAGCTATGCCTACTTTCCTTCTCGGAATGTTTATCGCTATTCTGGGGTTCCTTTTTATGGCTTATGCAAGGATCGGTGCCGCTTCATGTGTATTTCTTGGAATCTTTCTGTTCGCGTTTGGTGAGATGATCTCTTCCCCACGGATACAGGAATATATTACCTGGATCGCCCCGAAGGAAAAAGCCGGATTATATATGGGATCAAATTTCCTGGCATTGGGAATTGGCGGTGCTCTCAGCGGACTAATATATACATCTTTGTATGGGGTTTTCATAAATGCCGGACATCCGGAATATGTATGGTATGTGCTGGCTGCGCATTACTTTCTGGGAATTTTGGTTTTGTATATATTTACCAGACTGGCAGGAGAATTTAAGGAATTGGAGAAGTAACTTTACAGGCTCTGCCCCGCCTTCGTATACTACGGCGGGCAGGCAGGTCTTCTATATAAAAAATCAACAGCATTAATATAACCTGGAAGCTTTAGAGGATAACCCAAAATTTTTGTATTTTTAACCATAAATAAAAAATCAAAAACTTATGGAAACATTAAATTCAGAAAACCAACCCGAGGTTAAATATGCCGGTTTTTGGCTTCGTTTTGTAGCATACATTATCGATGACCTTTTATTGGGTATCGTCGGATTTTTCCTTTCCATCCCATTTGTCGTAGCTATTGTGTTTTCCGCCTTTAGGATCGCCGAGGCGGAAGGTGACACTGAAAAAACATTCCTCGGCATTGCCGGTATTTTAGGAGCCGTTTTGATGCTGATAATGGTAATAACGGTAGTAGGCTGGCTTTATTATGCCCTGATGGAGTCTTCCAAACAGCAAGCCACGCTCGGGAAAATGGCATTAAGCTTGAAAGTTACCGACATGTCGGGAAACAGAATATCCTTTGGAAGGGCAACCGGCAGGTATTTCGGAAAGATCATTTCAGGAGCAATATTTATGATAGGCTATATACTAGCCGGTCTGACTGATAAAAAACAGGCTTTACACGATATTATTGCCAGTTGTTTGGTTATCAGGAAATAACCAATCCGATTTGATTTTGCCGGGAAGATATAATGTCTTTTAAAGGATATATATTCCCAAAAGTGGAGATGTCTTGAATGCCTTGAGGCAATTGAGGCATTCGTATTAGTAAATTCCACCTCTACTTCACCATATCCTTTACAAGACCCGCAGCTTCCTCAAGAGTGATTGCTGAATATACTTTCAGTCCTGACTTATCGATTAATCTTTTCCCTTCTTCAGCATTAGTTCCCTGTAACCTTACGATAACAGGGATATGAATGCCACCAACTGATTTATAGGCATCGACAACGCCCTGTGCGACCCGGTTGCACCGCACGATACCACCAAAAATATTAATTAAAATTGCTTTAACATTCGGGTCTTTAAGAATAATTCTAAAGCCGGCTTCAACGGTCTCCGCATTGGCTGTCCCACCAACATCCAGGAAATTTGCCGGATTACCGCCTGATAGTTTAATGATATCCATTGTAGCCATTGCCAATCCCGCTCCATTAACCATACAACCAACATTACCGTTTAATTTAATAAAGTTCAGATCATGTTGGGTGGCTTCCACTTCCGCCGGATCTTCCTCGGTGATATCACGCATCTCAGCGTAGTCAGGATGACGGTATAGTGCATTATCATCCAGTTTCACTTTGGCATCGGCTGCCAGAATCAGGTCATCGGAAGTTTTAAGAACGGGATTAATTTCAAAAAGGGATGCATCGGAGTTAAGGTAAGCTTTGTATAAAGCAACCACAAACTTTGTCATTTCTTTAAATGCCTTCCCTGATAATCCTAAATTAAAGGCAATTTTTCTGGTCTGAAAGGGTTGTATCCCAACTTTTGGGTCGATTTCTTCCCTGAAAATCAAGTGGGGTGTCTTTTCAGCAACGGCTTCAATGTCCATTCCTCCTTCAGTGGAATACATAATAATATTCCTGCCAGTATCACGATTTAACAGGACACTCATATAGAATTCTTTGGGCTCACCCGGTCCGGGATAATAAACCCCTTGTTCAATAAGCACTTGATTTACAATTTTACCTTCCGGTCCGGTCTGGTGAGTGACCAGCGTCATGCCCAGAATATCTTTTGCATATTGTTTAACCTCATCCAGACTTTTGGCTATTTTTACACCACCTCCTTTTCCGCGGCCTCCTGCATGTATCTGTGCTTTCACTGCCCATGTATTATTTCCGGCTTTTTTCTGGATTTCTTTTGCTGCCTCAACAGCTTTATCCGGCGATTTAACAACCGTTCCTTCCGGAATAGCAACGCCGAACTGCCGTAAAATTTCTTTTCCCTGATATTCGTGAATGTTCATAGTTATAAAATTTAAATTCTCCTCTCAAATGTAAATTTTTTTAGCCTATTTTTCAAAAAAAACACAAACAAGTCCAACCATCTCCCCCTCCCTTCGGGAGTAGCAAGACCGCAATATAAATAAGAATAGAACACGGATGACACGGATGACACGGATGACACGGATTTAAAATATTAATGATATGGCAAAATTTTAATTACTCCAGTATTCAATGTCAGGTGGAAACACCTGACATCATGTAATTAGTTCGAAAATATTTCAAATGCTAATGTATGCAAAATAAAAATGCCTTCGGACTAAAATTATTTAAAATATTAGTCATTTTAGTCATTTCAATATTTCAGGATCTACATGGATCAACCGCAGGGGATTAAAAAATCCAACTTCCTGCAATTCCTGATCAGACAAGAGATTTAATGTCTTAAGGTATTCTAAACACTGTTTCATATTATATGAAGATCCTGCAAGGTAACCTGAATCGGGATTGTACAATAAACCTGATTTTTCCAAAACGGTTTCAATCCCAAACAGATGATAATTTCCGGGGGATAAACCTGCTACCGGCGATGCATCACTAACCACTACAATGCGTTCGGGACCTTTTGTACGGATCATGGCTTTGATAAGCGAAGGTGGAAGGTGGAACCCATCGGTAATGATCATGGCTGTCAGATCGTCATT
>DAOVQI010000206.1 GCA_030628785.1 Bacteroidota bacterium | reverse complement strand
GGCTATCCTTATATTTAACATAACAATGTTACCTTCTGCGGGATGATTAGCCATTGAGTACGCCCTGAAGGTTTCTTCCGTATTTTTCATCTTCAGATCCCACATTTTGAACTTATCCCATTCATCCCGATACTCTTCCTCCACGTATATATCATTACTATAATCGACTTCAATTTTTGGAACATCAATCTGAACGTAGCCTCCTGATTGAAAATCAAGAATTTCTCCTTCAGGAAGTTTAACAACACACTCTTTAATAAATGTCGCAACGTTTTTATTGGAAATCACCTCACACTCCCACTTTTTAACTCCCATAACCGCTTTAGGAACCTTAATAACCATATCCTGCCGTATTTTCACCTGGCAGCCAAGTCTCCAGTAATTCATTTGTTCCTTTCTGGTAAAGAATCCTGTCTCAGTTAGTAAGATCGATCCTCCGCCATCGAGTACCTGGCACTTACACAAACCACATGTTCCGGCACCACCACAGGCTGATGGCAGAAAAATATCATAATTGGACAGGGTTGTCAATAAGGTCGATCCCGGATCTACCTTAAACTCCTTGTCATTAACCTTTAAGTTTACTTCACCTTGTGGTGTTAATTTCTTTCTTGCATACAACAAAATTGCTACAAGAAACAGGATCACAAGAAGAAATACAACGATACTGGAAAGGATAACGGTTATTTGTGTGCTTAATAAGATCATATTTATGTTTTTTGACTAAAGGCTGATCCCCATAAAACTCATAAAAGCAATTCCCATCAGACCGGTGATTATAAAGGTAATTCCCAGACCCCTCAGGGGAGCAGGAACGTTGGAATACCGGATTTTCTCCCTGATAGCAGCAATCCCGATAATAGCCAGTAACCACCCGATACCGGAACCCAGACCATACGTAACAGCTTCTGTGATATTAAGAAATTCTTTTTGCTGCATAAATAATGAACCTCCGAGAATTGCACAGTTTACGGCAATTAACGGCAGAAAAATTCCCAACGAATTATACAGGGCAGGAGAAAACTTCTCAATGACCATTTCCACCAACTGAACCATGGAAGCAATCACTGCAATAAACATGATAAAAGAAAGAAAACTCAGGTCTACATCGGCAAATCCTTCCCCCAACCAGATCAGGGCGCCTTCTTTTAATAGATAATTCTCAATGAGGTAATCAACAGGAACTGTAATTACCAAAACAAAAATGACGGCAATACCCAGCCCAAAAGATGTCTTTACTGTTTTGGAAACAGCCAGATAGGAACACATGCCCAGAAAATAGGCAAATATCATGTTGTCAATAAAGATCGACTTAACAAATATATTAATTAGATTTTCCATCGTCTAAAAGGATTTTCAATTAACTTTCTTCAATTAGTTCCCTGTTTTTGCTTCTCTGAACCCAAATAATGATTCCAACGACGATAAGAGCCATTGGTGAAAGAATCATTAATCCATTATCTTCATAACCAAAATTATATATCCCAATCTTTTCCAGAACCGGATACCCCCATAACTCACCCGCACCAAGTAACTCCCTGAAAAATCCAACAATAACCAGAATAATACCATATCCGGCGGAGTTCCCTATCCCATCTAACAGTGATGGCCACGGCTTGTTTCCAAGAGCAAATGCTTCAAGCCTGCCCATAATGATACAGTTTGTAATAATCAATCCCACAAATACCGATAACTGTTTGCTGACTTCATAAGCAAAAGCTTTTAATATCTGATCGACCAAAATAACCAACGTGGCAATTACGGTTAATTGAACAATAATCCGGATGCGGGGCGGAACCATATTTCGAATAAGCGAAATAACCACATTGGAAACAGCGAGAACAAACACCACAGAAATAGCCATTACCACGGAAGGTTCGAGCTTGGTGGTAACAGCCAGGGCTGAACATATCCCAAGAACCTGAACCGTGATCGGGTTCTCATTATTAAGCGGGGTTGTAAGTAATTTCAGATTCTTCGTAGAAAACAGAGGTTCTTTATCGGTCATTTTTGTAATTCTTTTTGATTTTTAAAATACGTTTCATAATTAAGCAGGCAATCATACAGCATAGCTTCCAACCCTTTGCTGGTAAGTGTCCCTCCTGAAATGGCATCCACTTCATTCAGGCTCTCAGGATCGACAATTCCTTTCACCAGTATAATGGAAATGAAATTTCCATCTTCATCGAATATCTTTTTCCCAATGAATTGGTCCTGGAACTCATCTGTATTTATCTCAGCGCCCAACCCCGGGGTTTCTCCATCATGGTCGAAAATGGTTCCGGAAATGCTTGTTAAGTCTTGCATGAATGAGATATAACCATAAATGGGACCCCAAAGACCTTTGCCTTCTACCGGAACAACAAATCGTTTTTCACCATTATCAAGAATTCCTATGAATACAGGCAAGGCACGTTCCTCACGGGGCTTCCTGACTTCTTTCTTCAAATTAACTTCAAAGGCAACCAGATCATCCAGATACTCCCCGCCGGTATTTACAACGTAGGTTTCGGCAATATACTTTTCATACATCGGTTCCACACTGGCTCTCGAACTTTCTATTCCAATGGATGCCAGAATATTTTTCTTTTTTTCAATCTCAAAGTTCCGCTGCTGTATAGGTTGTAATAACATGGCTGCCGAAGATAAAAGAGCAGCAACCAAAATCACCATGATGGATGAAAAAAGAAAAATATACCTGTTACTAAATCTTTTCATATTTGTACGTATCGGAATTTCAAAATTGTTTATTGATTTACAATAAGTTATGTGTATATAATAAAACTTTTCTTATAAAAGGCTAAGGCTGAGGCTAAGGCTAAGGTTTTTAACTTCTCCATGGCAGTCCTTTGGACAAATTATATCTAATTACTACCCTTTTATGCTGATTTTTAAATCTTAAACATATTTTTTCTGTTATATATTCCACCTTTATTTCCTTAGTGTTGTTTCAATGCTTTTTATCATTGAATCTAAACCGTTTATTACATCACGGTAGCCATTAGTAAATTCATCTTTGTCTTTATCTGTAATAAAACCTAAGGCTTGTGATGCCAAGCTTTGATTTATAAGTTCATAACAACTTCCTCTGGTTATCTTGTAAAACCGTGTCTTATCTAATTTTTCATACCTGCCGAAACCTTCTGATATATTATTTGTTACTGAGTTAGCTGCTCTGCGCATATCAGAGATTAAGCCATATTTCTCTTCCGTAGGATATCCCTTAGTTACTTCATATACCTTGAGTAATAACTTAAAAGCTTTCTGCCATACGGGCATTTCGGTAAAAATTTTATACGCCATCTCTTATTATATATCCTAAAATCTTACAACCCATTACCTTCCTTAGCCTTAGCCTTAGCCTCAGCCTTGAGGAAAAATTTGCGAAGCTATGTTCTTTTAACTTTTGCCCTTTTTAACCTTCGCTTAATGTTAGCCTCAACCACGTAATGATCAATCAATGGAGAAAATACATTCATTAGCAGTATAGCCAGCATTACCCCCTCGGGATAAGCTGGATTTAAAACCCTGATCAATATTGCCAGTATGCCAATCAGGAAACCATAGATCCATTTTCCTTTTTCTGTCTGAGCAGCCGTCACCGGATCGGTAGCCATAAATACAGCTCCAAAAGCAAAGCCACCCATAATCAGATGTTGCCATGCAGGAATTTCCATAAATGGATTTGCAGCAAACAGATTTAAAATAAGACCCATTACCAAACCGCCGGTAAAAACGGAAAACATGATCTTCCAGCTTCCAATACCCGTGTACCAAAGAATAACAGCCCCGATTAGAATTGCCACAGTAGAGGTCTCACCAATCGACCCGGGTATGATCCCTAAAAACATATCCAGGGCGTCCGGAATATTTTCCAAATTCCCTGCTGCCGCCTCCGCTAATGGTGTTGCTCCGGAGAAGCTATCAATTATTCCTTCACCCCCACCCCTGGTCATTCCGGATACCCAGACTGTATCACCTGACATCCAGGCCGGATAAGCAAAAAACAAAAATGCCCTGGCGGTTAAGGCAGGATTCAGAAGGTTCATGCCTGTGCCTCCGAATACTTCCTTGCCAATGATTACGGCAAAGGCAGTAGCTACAGCAACCATCCAAAGAGGCACATCTACAGGGATTATCAATGGGATAAGCATCCCCGATACAAGAAAACCCTCATTCACTTCATGCCCGCGGATCTGAGCAAAAATAAACTCAATACCCAATCCCGTTACATACGATACAACAATAATTGGAAGTACTTTCAATACTCCATGACCAACCATCTGCCAAAAATCAGCATCCTGTCCTATGGAGAGAAAATGTAAATAACCCACATTCCATATACCAAACAAAAGGGCAGGTATTACGGCTATAACCACTATCGACATCGTTCGTTTCATATCGATGCTGTCCCTGATATGAGAACCACGTGTAGTTACTTTGTTTGGGACAAAAAGGAATGACTCAAAGGCTTCAAATGTTGAATGAAGATACCCGAACCTGCCGCCCCTCTCAAAATTTGGCTTTATTTTATCAACTACTTTTCTTAGCGATTTCATTATCTGTCGTTTACTAAATATTTTGTCTGTAGTTTAAAACAGCGTTTAATAAATCAATTAAAAGTACTCCCATTTTATAACAATACCCCAAACTTCCTCTCCAAGATCCATTGACATTTGATAAACCTTTAATTCCTCTAACCTCATAGTTGCAATTTAATTTGGTTGATTTTAATTGGAAACGAAATAATTATTATTCAATAGCCCAACCATTTATGGTTGGGATCTAATATCGAACAATGCATGACCAAGGACGTTCACGTCCTTATTTATTATTAAGGGCGTAAACGCCCTGTAACTTAACAAATTATTTCCATAACCCCAGACGTAAACGTCTGGGCTACTGAACTTTATTTTACTTGGAACCCCGACAGGGTTCCAAACCCTGTCGGGGTTTATCCCTTATGATTAAAATTCAGGACAAGGAATCGCATGAATTTTCCTTTTTCTCTTGGGATTGGTTCTGAACTCATATACCATGGAGATTTCATGCGCACCACCGGTAGCGGTTATTAGGTTCGAGATGGTAAAATCGTAACTGTATCCGATATGAATATCCTGGGTTTTGTACCCAACCAATAATATAATAGCATCACCAAACTGTTTCTTTAAAACAGGTATACCTCTGTACCAAACACCAAATACCAAAGGGTTTTTATACCAGTACATCCCGATATCCAATTGAGAAAAGTGTGCCTGTTTCTTGAAAAGGAAAGCCAGCGACAAGCTTTCTTCTATGGGTTTAAGCAATCTGCCTTTTCTCACCACCTGTGCTCCACCGAAAACAGCAAGTTTTATCGGCACCTTACTTTCTTCACCATAGAGCGATTGATTTGGTTTTAATAAATGATCCACTGTTGTGCCAAACCAGTATTTATCGGAATAAAATAAGACTGATGTGCCAAAATCGATGTCAGCTATATTATTATAGGGAGGGGGCTCAATCATGGGTGTTGTCCCGCTCGATGAAAGCTGATTACCAAAAATAAGCCTTGCAAAATTCAGTCCTCTCCGGGTATATTGGAAACTAAGCCCCGGTCGGGCGTACCAGGTATTATTCATTTTTATATTGTAAGAGTATTGCAACCCAATGATTGTATTACTCAACCGGCCACTTCCTGCCCTGTCGTGCGTGACGAGAAGTCCCAATCCTGAATTAAAACTCTCGAAAAACTTATCAAAGGAAAAACTATAGGTTAGAAAAACTCCGGGTAAAGCGGGCCATAGATTCCGGTAACTCAAAGCAAGGCGGTTTTCTTCCGTTGCACCGGCAAACGAAGGAGCTAAATAAAGTGGATTAGCATAGAATTGCGAAAATTGAGGATCTTGTGCAAAACTATTATTAATGGAAAAAAGATATAATATGAATATGATAATATGCTTATTCACAAACAACTGTCTTTTAATCCAGAAAATCAAAGATGCCAAATCAGCCAATTCAAGAAACAAAATTTAACACTAATATAAAGATAAAACCGTATCTCTTTCAAGTTAATACGATTTTTTTTATTGAAAGTTATTCAAATTAAGCTATTTTTTATGGATTATTGGTTTATTTGGGTTAAACAACAGGAATTAATTGATGAATAATTTGTTTTTGAGGATTAAAGAAAAAAAGCAGAACGAGTACATCCTGCTTTTTTTCTTTATTTAAGTGTAACTATTTAGTTATTTAGTACAACAACGTAATATCCCCTGCTTTCTTAAACGGCTTACCATTACTGTATTTACCTTATGTGCAACAACGTAATATCTCCTGCTTTTTTAAATGGTTGG
>DAOVQI010000202.1 GCA_030628785.1 Bacteroidota bacterium | reverse complement strand
GGTATTGCCTTTCAAATCAGGGATGATCTTTTTGATTATCAGAAAAAAGGTATACTTGGCAAACCCACCGGTAATGATATTAAAGAAAAAAAATTAACCCTACCCCTGATTCATTCACTTAAAAACACCACTCATTCGGAAAGAAGAAGAATTTTAAACATCGTTAGACATCACAACAAAAACTCAAAAAAAGTCAATGAGGTAATTCAGTTCGTTAAAGAGAATGGTGGCATTGAATATTCAACAAAGAAAATGCAGGAATTCAAGGACACGGCACTGGAAATATTATCTCAATTTCCTGAAAATGATGCCAAATCTTCCTTAATTGAATTTGTAAACTATACCATTACCAGGGAAAAATAGCTGCCCTTCATGACGGTTCCGTTACCTCGGAGGTTTATCCGGGTTAGTGCTGTAAAATTTAGTTTCTGTCATTTTGGGGCAGAAAATCTCAAATGACAAATCCCAAAATACAAATAAATATCAATATTTAATTTTCAAATTCCAAACTTTAAATAATGATTCTTTTAGTTTGAATATTGTATTTTTGAATTTGAAATTTATTTATTCACAAAATAATTAATTTTTAAAGGTGTTCATGAGCTCACTTCGTTCGGTTGTTATTTGTACCGATAGCTATCGGTATTGATTATTGGAATTTTCAGTTTACCCCGTTGGAAATTCCTACGGGGTTAATCCATGTTGTTTTTTATGAAAGTGTCGATATACAATTTCTGCTTTCGATTTTCGCACGACCCTTTCCAGATCCGCCAACTGTGTTTTCTTAATCTCCTTAATAGACTTAAAATGAGATAGTAAGGTGCGTGTGGTTTGAGGCCCGATTCCCTTCAGGTTGTTCAATTCTGAGGTGGTAAAACTCTTTGATCGCTTTTGACGATGAAAACTGATGCCAAACCTGTGTGCCTCATTCCGGATATATTGGATGGTTTTCAGCGTTTCCGAACCCTTATCAAGATAGACAGGCACTGAATCCCCCGGAAAGTAAATTTCTTCCAGTTTTTTTGCAATCCCAATAATGGCAATTTTACCACGCAGGTTTAGTTTTTCGAAACTTTTAAGGGAAGAACTTAGTTGTCCCTTGCCACCATCAATGATAACCAATTGGGGCAAAGACTTCTGTTCATCCAGTAACTTCTTATATCTTCTGAAAATCACTTCTTCCATTGATGCAAAATCATTGGGTCCCTTAACGCTTTTAATATTATAATGACGGTAATCTCTGGCACTGGGTTTAGCATCTCTAAACACAACACATGCAGCAACCGGGTGAGTTCCATGAAGATTGGAATTATCAAAACATTCGATATGAACCGGTAATTCCTTCAGATTCAAATCTTTTCGTATGTTTTCCAGCTTCCTGATAGTCCTGGACCGTGAAATATTTTTCTCTAGTCGTTTTCTTTTTTCTAACCGATAATACTTAACGTTCCTCTCTGATAATTCCAATAATTTTCTTTTATCCCCTCTTTTTGGAATAATATATTTTGCACCAGGAATATTTACATTGATTTTAAAGGGTAGTATAATTTCATTAGCATTGCTTGATACTTTCTCCCGGATTTCAGTAATGGCAAGCAAAAGTAAATTCTCTCTGGTTTCATCCAGTTTCTTTTTCATCTCAAGCGTATGTGCTTGAATAACAGCCCCATTTGCGACTTTAAGAAAATTTACATAAGCATATTCTTTTTCATCGATTATGCTGAAAACATCCACATTTTTGATTGCAGGGCTAACGATGGTGGATTTGCTTTTATACCTCTCAATTATTTCAATCTTTTCTTTTATCAAACGCGCCTCTTCAAACTTCAAAAAATCTGAATATTGTTTCATTAATTTTTTAAGGTAATTCAAAACATCCTGAATATTACCTTTTAAGATATTCCTGATATTGGCAATTGCTTTATTATAATCATCTTCAGTCTGTAAGCTTTCACAAGGGCCCTTGCAGTTTCCCAGATGATATTCCAGACACAGTTTAAACTTTTCTTGTTGAATGTTCTTCTCTGTAAGTTTATATTTACAGTTTCTTAAAGGATATATCTGCCTTATAAGATCCAGAATGGTTTTAACCATCAGCATTGAGGTGTATGGACCATAATACCGCGAACCGTCGTTAATAACATTCCTTGTGGAAAAAATCCTTGGAAAGGGCTCATTTTTAATACAAATCCATGGAAAGTTCTTATCATCCTTGAGCAGGACATTGTAACGAGGCTGGTGCTTTTTGATCAGGTTGTTTTCCAATAGCAATGCATCGGATTCCGAGTCTACAATAATGTGTTTAATATCAGTTACTTTGCTCACTAAAATTCGCGTCTTTCCTGTAAGTTTTTTCATAAAATAGGAAGAAACTCTCTTTTTCAAATTTTTTGCCTTTCCAACATAGATAATCTCCCCGTCTTTATCCATATACAAATAAACCCCTGGCTTTTCAGGCAGAACGGATAATACATCTGCAAGCATATTTTTCAGGTGTTTTAACTGATTCATTCTCGGTAGAAAATAATTAATTCGAGTTTTTTAATTAGAATCTGTCTATAAAGTAGAAGTTTTTCTAATTAAAAGCACCAAAAATCAAAATACAAAATACAAATAAATCGCAAATCACAATGACTAAAATATCAATATTGCGTTTATTAAGAAGGTTTTGGAGTTTTTGCCGAAGGCATGCCTTTGGCAGAATTTGCAACTTGAAATTTACCTGCCCTGTGAAATAAATCGTAGATTTAGTGCGGAGCATTATTTCACAGGGTAAATTTTTTGTTATTTGTGATTTGGAATTTCATACTTAAGCAAGCTTTTTTAGTTTATAGACAAACTCTAATTAGTGTCCATCTGTAATATCGATACTTTAAATTATTCCTGAGGGCCCAGGAAGGAAACAAACCCAGATATTAAATGTAGAATTTAGAATATTCAATAATGAATGTAGAATAAAAATAAATAAATTTTACATCAGGGCAACCTGAAACTTGAAACTTAAAACTTGAAACTTAAAACTTGAAACTTAAATTAAACCGCCCCATTAACAAACAAAGATGTGATCTCAAATTTGTTTACATCAAACAATCCTTTATCGCTAATTTTCAAACTCGGAATTACAAGCAATCCCATAAAGGAAAGGGTCATAAGGGGGGCATGTAATTCAGATCCCATTTGTCTTATTTTTTTAGTGATTTCCAGGTATCTACTTGCCACCGTGCTTCCATTTTCCGATGTTATTATTCCGGCTATTTCCAGTTTTAACTCCATTGTTTCAGCATTGTCTGACACCACGATTCCCCCCTTATTTTCAACAATACGATTCATCGCATTTACAATATCTTTATCAGAAGCGCCAACAGCAATAATATTATGACTATCGTGAGCAATGCTGCTGGCAAAAGCTCCTTTCTTTAATCCAAACCCTTTAATAAATCCAATGACCGGTTTTGCCTTCCTGTACCTGCTCAATACTACAACTTTCAAAATATCCTTTTCTGTATCTGTTATAACCTCTCCGTTTAATATGTTTGGATTTACGATTTTTTCCCTGGTTACCAATTCACCGTCGATTGCCTCAATGACTTTTATTTCATTTCCTTTCGCAACAATTTTTACATCATTTACTGTTATCCTGTTTTTGTAAAACTGATTTGGTTTTGTACTGCATTGGTACAAAAATTCCACCGTTCCGTTTTTATATACGCACCGTCCATCGATATATGATTCACTTATATTTAAATCTCTTAAATTATCAACCACAATAAAATCAGCAGGATCATTTTGTTGTAATAATCCAACCTTCAATCCATAGTGTTTAACCGGATTCAATGTTGCAGATCGTATCAGGTTAAATAAATTAACTTTTCTTTCCAGCCCTTTCTTAATAATTGAATTTATATGCCCATTTACCAGATCATGGGGGTGAACATCATCGGTACAAAGCATAATCTGTTCCGGAAATTGGTCTATTAAAGAGTATAATGTATTGAAATTCTTTGCTGCGCTGCCTTCCCTGATTTGTATCTTCATTCCCATTCTTATTTTCTCTATCGCTTCCTGCAGATCAAAACATTCATGATCGGTTGTTATACCTTCGTTCACATATATTTTCAAATCTTTACCTCTTAACCCGGGAGCATGTCCGTCAATTCTTTTATTCATCTCTCTCGCAATCTTAAGTTTTTCCATTACCTCCTTATCCTTATTTATTACTCCCGGATAGTTCATCATTTCAGATAGAAAGTGAATATCCTTTCTTTTTAGCAGCTTTTTTATACCGTGTTTATTAATATCCGCACCAGAGGTTTCAAATGGTGTGGCTGGCACACAGGATGGTGCGCCAAAGTAAAATTTCATTGGCACTTTGTACCCATCATTTATCATAAAATTAACCCCCTTTTCTCCCAGAACATTAGCAATTTCATGAGGATCGGAAACGGTTGCTACCGTACCATGCCTAACGGCAAGCTTTGCAAATTCCCCGGGTGTAAGCATGGAGCTTTCAATATGGACGTGTGCATCAATAAACCCCGGGAGAATGTATTGGTCATTAGCATTCTCACATGGTATTATTTTTAGGATAAAACCATCCCGGACAGAAATTTCACCTTTATAAATTCGTTTTTCCTGGACATCAACTATATTTCCGGAAAATTTCTTTATTTTTTTTTTCATTTTTAAAAATAAAAATGTTCCACGTGGAACATTATCTTCCCATATAGATTAAAAGTACACTAATGTCTGACGGAGAAACACCACTAATTCTTGAAGCCTGTCCGATTGTTTTTGGTTTTATTTTCGACAGTTTTTGTCTTGCTTCAGTCGAAAGGGATAATATTTTATTGTAATCAAAATCGTTCTTTACTTTTATATATTCGAGCCTCTTTATTTTTTCTGCTATTTTTTTCTCTCTATTAATATATCCCTCATATTTAATAAATATTTCCGTTGATTCTATTATTTCCCTTGTTCTTTTTCTTATTCCTGCTATTTCCTGTTTCAATTCCGGAATAGCATCTATCAGATCTTTTAATTGTACCTGCGGCCTCACCAGTATATCCTTCAATTTTATTTTTTGCTTAATTGGAGCTGTTCCCAATTTCATTAACATTTCATTTATTACTTCTGGTTTTACACTAAATTCGTTTATAAACTTTATAATCTTATCTCGTTTTGAATATTTTTCCTTGCATAGCTTATATCTTTTTTTACTCGCTAAACCGATCTTATATGAAAGTTCCGTTAAACGATAATCTGCATCATCCTGTCTAAGCAATATTCTGTATTCTGCTCTTGAAGTGAACATCCTGTAGGGTTCATCAACGCCTTTTGTTACAAGATCATCGATTAATACACCAATATAAGCCTGGTCTCTGCCCAAAACAAATTCTTCTCTTTCATTTATTTTTAAATGTGCATTTATTGCAGCAATCAAACCTTGTGCTCCAGCTTCTTCATATCCTGTTGTTCCATTAACCTGTCCGGCAAAATATAAGTTTTTTACCAATTTTGTTTCCATTGTATGTTTCAACTGCGTAGGAGGAAAATAATCATATTCTATAGCATATCCCGGCCTGAAAATTCTTACATTCTCCAATCCCTTAACTTTTCGTAATGCCTTTAGTTGTATATCCCATGGTAAGGAAGATGCGAAACCATTTACATAATATTCTATTGTATTTTCGCCCTCCGGCTCTATAAACAATTGGTGCGATTTCTTATCTGCAAATGTCACTATTTTATTTTCAATACTTGGGCAATATCGTGGTCCAATGCTTTTTATTGTTCCATTAAACAATGGTGATTCATTCAATCCTTTTTCAAGTGTTTTATGAACCTCTTTATCAGTGTGCGCTATATAACAGCTCTTTTTATTTTTTATTATCCCTTCCTCATGTAAAAATGAAAAACTACTACCCTTCTCATCGCCCTTTTGTTCTATCAATTTTGAGAAATCAATTGTTCGCCCATCAACCCTTGCAGGTGTCCCCGTTTTCATTCTCCCAACCTCAAATCCGTACTCTTTCAACTGCTTTGATAATCCTACAGATGCAGGTTCCGATGCCCTTCCTCCCTCTATCTTATTTTTTCCTACATGCATAAGGCCATTCATAAACGTACCACTTGTAATTATAATAGCTTTTCCATAAATTTTTGTCCCTAATCTTGTTACTACACCTATTGCTTTATCTCCTTCTATTACAATTCCTTGTACTGTATCCTGCCAAAAATCCAGGTTTTTTATTGCTTCCAAATTTTCCCTCCAAATTTTTGAAAATTTCATCCTGTCGCATTGAGCCCTCGGACTCCACATCGCTGGTCCTTTTGACCTATTCAGCATTCTGAACTGTATCATGCTTT
>DAOVQI010000277.1 GCA_030628785.1 Bacteroidota bacterium | reverse complement strand
GATTTTGTCCCGATAGCTATCGGGATTGACCTTTGAACTTTCAGATCTACTGTTTTTCAATTAGTTTACAAAGTTATGTTCTACATAAGGTAAGTTTGAAAGCATAAGCTTAACAGCAAGTCTTTCAGAAAATATCTTTATTCATTCGTGTCTTGAAAATGGTATAGTATTTTTCAAAAAAGAAACTAAGCTTGTTGAAGCGGTAAAGAAATAATAAACTCTGTTCCTTCTCCTATTTCACTTTTTACTTCTATTTTTCCTTTGTGTTTTTCAATTATTCCAAGTACAATTGATAATCCCAGGCCGGTTCCCTTACCAACATCTTTGGTCGTAAAAAAAGGTTCAAAGACTTTTGATTTTACTTTTTCAGACATTCCTTTCCCGGTATCTTTTATACTTAACTGCAAGTATTCTTTAGATTTGGAAGTCTTAATAGTGATAGCTCCTTTATCTTCTATTGCATCAATCGAATTGGAGAGGATATTCATAAAAACCTGGTTTAATTTTCCCGGATAACATTCAATATGAGGGATGTCTCCATATTCTTTAATGATTTCAATACGGTTCTTGTATTCATTTCTTAGCAATATGAGTGTGGAATCCAGTCCTTCGTGGATATCAACAATTTTAAGAACATCTTCATCCAGGCGGGAGAATGTTCGAAGTCCTTTTACAATTTCTGTGGTACGATTTGCTCCTTCATTAATACCCTTTAATAGATTATTGATTTCTTTACTTATTAGAGAAAAGTCTAATTTGTCCTTTAGATATTTTACTTTTTTAAATTTTTCTTGCAGGTTTTTTTTATGTACTATAGAATCGTATTCATTTATTATTGCAAAAATATCTTTTATATCTCTTATAAGTGGTTTAACATTTCCGCTGATAAAAGTAACAGGATTATTTATTTCATGTGCAATACCTGCCGTAAGTTGCCCGACGGATGCCATTTTTTCAGACTGTACTAACTGGGATTGGGTTTGTTTGAGGTTTTCCAGTGTGGATTGTAATTCCTCTTTTTGAACGTTTAGTTCCTCATTGGCAGTGAGAATTTTCTTTTTTTGTTGCTCTAATTTTATATTTTTTTGTGCAATTTCTGCCGTACGTTCCCTTACTTTTTCTTCCAATCCTTGTCTTAAACTTTCCAGTTTCATAACAGAATCATAAGCCCTCAGACTTGCCAGGACTACTGTAAACAGTTTGAAGGCCGTAAGCTCTGTTTTTGTCTTATAATCATTTATCTCATAGGAAACGATCACTTCCCGTTCAGGTGCCTGTCCGGGATAGCCGGTACGAAGGATAATCTGGGTGAAATGATTTCCTGCTTTATCCCGGATGTACTTCACCAGTTCAAGGCCTGCATTATTGGTTTCCATGACCACATCGAGGAGAATTACGGCAATATCCGGGTTTTTACGGATGACCTTTTGTGATTCCCTTGCCGAGTAAGTGTCCAGGAATTCAATTTTCCTGTCCTGGAATATAAATCCTTTCAGTGCCATACGTGTAACACTGTGGACATCTTCCTCATCATCAACCACAAGAACCTTCCAGGCTTCTTTAGGTTTGGTTGAAGGAGGTTTTTTCTTTTCCTCTTTAGCAACTACTTCTTCCTTCTCTTCCCTGAAAAGTTTTTCACCCTCATCCTCCACAATAACCTCCTTTTCAAACAATTCATCAGGATTTTCCTTTTTCATAGGTTTGTTTTTAATTTTTATTAATCGCCAGGCGCATATTAGTTTTCAATCAAACCATTCCGTTTTAATAATCCTAAATTGGTGGTTGATTTTCTTTATCTACCTCTCCATCCCCCGTCAAACACTGCCCCGCCTTCGCATACTACGGGCGCCTATGCTAAAGCTTCAGCGACAGCATGCGGGCAGGCAGGTCAAGAAGACGCTAGCAGGTTATTCCCAGTTCAAACGTCACCAGGTCTCTTTCCAGCCGAATGTAATTCGGCTCTACTGAACTGGTTCCTAGTTCCTTGTTTTCGGTTCATAGTTCTCGGTTTTTTCTTCGGGACAACCCGTAACACGTAATTCGTAACACGCACTTAGTATCCAGTACCCAGCAACCAGCAACAACATTTCTCCTTCATCGTTCATAAATCATAATTCATCCTTCCATTTCTGCCTACTACCTATTATTTACTGCTGACTGAAGACTGAGGACTGCCCGCCCGAACGTACCGTTCGGTACGGGCGGGCAGACTATTTCACTCCTTCATCCATTATCCCTCATTCATCCTTCTTCAATTCCCAACCGGCACCACAATCCTGAACACCACCCCTTTCCCTTCTTCACTCTCACATTTAATAGTCCCCTTAAATTTCTGTGTTACCAGATTATACACAATATGCAACCCTAATCCTGTACCTATCTGCTTATTTGTTGTAAAGAAAGGATCGAAGATCTTTGGTAAGGTTTCTTTCGAAATTCCTGTTCCATCATCTCTATAGTTTATTACAAGTGAACGTTCTTCAACTTTAGCCGATATATTTATTTCTCCCTTTCTGTCAGATGCAAAACCATGTTCAAGTGAATTAAGCACCAGATTGGTAATGATCTGAGAAAAAGGACCCGGATAACTGTCCAATTCAAGATCTTCATCAATTTCCAGGTTTATTTTGGTTCTTATCTTTTTGAGCTTTGGATAAAGACTACGTATCACATCTTCAAAGTATTCTCTCAGTTTGAATTTCCTTTTTTGTTCTGTCGACTGGTCAACTGAAACCTGCTTAAAGCTCTGGATCATGGTGGCTGTGCGTTCCATATTGGACAAGATCAATTGTGCAGATTGGTTAGCCGATTTAAGGTATTCTTTAAAATCAGCCCGACTGATCTGATCCTGCTTGTACAGATCCGCCATTTGTTTGGTTTCATCAACCAGGGCAGAAGCTGCAGTGACACTTATCCCCACCGGGGTATTGATCTCATGGGCAACACCTGCCACTAAACCTCCCAGTGCAGCCATTTTTTCGGATTCAACTAATTGAGATTGCGTTTTTTGAAGGTTTTCCAGGGTAATTTGTAATTCTTCTTTTTGTTGTTCTAACTCCTCATTTGCAGTAAGGATTTCCTCTTTTTGCTGTGAAATCTGTTTTGTCCTTTCCTTCACCTGCTTCTCAAGTATTTCCTTGTCCTTTCTGAGTTTCCAGGTTCTCCGGCGGATATAGCCAGCAATTCCCAGGATAATAAGTACAACATAGGATCCATAAGCCAGGTTCGTCTTCCACAAGGGTGGTTTAATGATTATATCGATGGAAGTACCTTTCTCATTCCAGATACCATCATTGTTTGATCCGGTTACCCAGAAAGTATAGTCACCCGGCCTAATATCAGTGTATTCAGCAAACCGTTTGGTTCCTGCATACACGGTATCAGGATCAACACCGGTCATTCGATATTTATATTGATTATTCTCAGGATTGGAATAATTCAAGGCTGCAAATTCAAAGGAAAGGAAATTTTTATTGTATTTTAATTCAATTGTGCTGGTTTCAGAAATAGAATATTTAAGAGGGGAATCTTCACCGGGAAAAACAGATTCATTAAATAACTTAAATTTTGTAATTACTACAGGAGGTATAAAAGAATTATCCTTTATACTATCAGGGAAAAAGCTAACAAAACCTTTAATCCCACCAAAAAACATCTCTCCACTTTTACTTTTACAAGCGGTAGGTCCATGAAATTCAATATCCTGAAGCAAATCTTCTACGCTATAATTTTTAAATACCCCCCTTTGAATTCCCCCCTTGAGGGGGGATTTGAGGGGTGTAAACTTTGATAATCCTTTTCCGGTACTTATCCAGAGATTTCCTTTATCATCTTCCAGTAATCCATGTATTGTATTATCAGGTAAACCATCTTTTGTTGTGTAGTGAATAAACTTTATAGATTCCTCGCTACCGCTCCCCGAAAAGTCCGGGGCAGGCGGAACAAGCTTATTGAGTCCACCACCACTAGTTCCAAACCAAAGCGTACCCGAACTATCTTCAAATATTGATATGACAGTGTTGTGAGAAAGACTCTCCGGATCCTGCGGGTCATTTTTGTAACCAGTAAACTTTTCTGTTTTGGGATCAAGTTTATTAAGCCAGCCTGCTTCGGTTCCAATCCAAAGTTTACCCGAACTATCTTCAAATATTGATATGACAACGTTGTGAGAAAGACTCTCCGGATTCTGCGGGTCATGTTTGTAAACAGTTAATTTTTCTGTTTTGGGATTTAATTTAGAAAGCCCAACTTCTCCTCCAATCCAAATGTTACCCGATTTATCTTCAAGTATTGTTATAATATAAGCATTGGAAAGACTTTCAGGATATACAGTAAACTTTTCTGTTTTTGGATCAAATTTATTAAGCCCGTTCCCTGTTCCAATCCACAGGTTACCTGACTTATCCTCAAATATTGAATGGACAACATTGCTTGAGATACTCTCCGGATCCTGCGGATTGTGTTGGAAAAGCGTAAACTTTTTTGTTTTGGAATCAAATTTATTAAGTCCACCTCCCCATGTTCCAATCCACAGGCTACCTGACTTATCTTCAATTATTGACCGGACAATATTGTTTGAGAGACTCTCCGGATCCTGCGGATTGTGTTGGAAAAGAGTAAACTTTTTTGCTTTGGAATCGAATTTATTAAGTCCGCCATATAATGTCCCAATCCAAATAATACCTGAATTATCTTCAAGTATTGAACTTACCCCGTTATGGGAAAGACTCCCAGGATCCTGTGGGTCGTTTTTATAAACAGTAAATTTTTCGGTTTTGGGATCAAATTTATTTAATCCTTCACGGGTTCCAATCCAAAGTCTACCTGACTT
>DAOVQI010000366.1 GCA_030628785.1 Bacteroidota bacterium | reverse complement strand
TATTTGGTAGTCATTCGATAGTCATTAGCTCAGCACTGCGTGCTTCGCGTAATTAAGTGGTAATTAAGTTGTAATTAGATAGTTATTAGGCAGTTATTACTTTTGCCTTTTTACTTGATTGGTCATACGATAGTCATTCAGTAGTAACTAGGTAGTAATTAAGTATGATACTCGTCAGACCACAACTACTGCCGGGCGATTAGTTTAGATTTAAATTATTGTAATTATGTTATGGTTTATGAAAAAAGTTAATGCATTTTAGTGGTCAGACGAGTAAATGACAATTGTATGACGCCCGCAGGGCAAATGACGTGAGCAAAGCGAACATATGACAATTGTATGACAGCGAATCCGCCAGTTGGCGGATGAGCGAATTACGCGAGCAAATACATAACGTAAAATATATTTATTAACTCTATGCGAAAGATATTAATTATCGGTGCCGGGAAAATGGGATCCTGGTTTGCTGAGTCCTTATGTTTGGACTATGATGTTGCTGTTTTCGATAAGGACCTGGAAAAGTTAAAATACTTCTTTAAAACAAAAAGACTTGTTTCGAATAATGAGATCGAGGAATTTGAGCCTGAGTTAATGATAAATGCCGTTAATCTGAACAAAACAGTTGAGGCATTTGATGAGATAATTCCGCTGTTACCGAAAGATTGTATTATTGCTGATATTGCATCGGTAAAAAATGGTTTGAAGGAATACTACCATAAAAAAGGCATGAGGTTTGTTTCTACACACCCAATGTTTGGTCCCACATTTGGCAATGTCAGGGATTTGAGCAAGGAAAATGCCATAATAATCACTGAATCTGATCCTGAGGGGAAATCATTTTTTCGTTCTTTTTACGAGTCGTTAAAACTTAATATATTTGATTATACCTTTGAAATACATGATAAAACCATTGCCTATTCCCTGTCAATTCCTTTTTCTTCAACTATGGTTTTTGCCGCCTGCATGAAAAGACTCGAAGTGCCGGGTACAACCTTCAGAAAACACCTGGATATAGCAAAAGGATTATTATCTGAAGACGACTATTTGCTATCGGAGATATTGTTTAACCCCCACACACTCGAGCAGATTGAAAATATTAACGCAAGGCTGGCAGACCTGATTGATCTGATTAAAAATAGAGACGGAGAGGGTATTATTCAGTTTTTGAACCTGCTCAGGCAAAATATTGAAATGGTATAGCCTATAATCGCAGGGTGGAATTTGTGAAACTTTAAATTTTTGTTTTTTTCGGGACAACCAGACCCTAAGGGTTTTTAAAAACCCTTAGGGTCTTTTTCTTTACATTCAATTTGCAAAATTTCTTTCGTTTTCTCTGTAACTTTAAAACGATCGTCCAGACGTTGACCGATTATCCAAACTATTTTTGCTCCGGAAAAAAGGATCCAGGTGTTTTCTTTTTCAGGAAGGGATAATTTTTTATCCACAAAATAATCACTTATTTTTTTTATGTTATCCATCCCGAGAGGTTGGAAATAATCGCCTTTCTGCCATTTCCTCAGCATTAAGGGGAAGTTTAATTTATCATAATCAATGCAAGCAATATTGGGATAGGGGGGAATGATAAAATCAGAAGTTCTGGATATCCTTTTCAGTAAGAGAGATATGGGATGAGTTAAGCTTGTAGTAGAATCATCAATGTAAAAGCGTTTTGGTTCTTCCATAGATATTTCTGTGATGATGAGATGCTCCCGGTCTTTGATTAACCGGTGAGTTGGAGACAGGAATTGTTTACCCGGAATTCCCTTCAACGCATCAATTATCCCGGGAATGATTTGTCTTGGGAATTGGTAAGGTTTCAGAAATTCGAACAGGTAGGTTGCTGAAGGATGCAGGTTTTTAAGCTTTGCTATATCAATAAGCACTTTTTCCCTGGTTTCTATAACGACTTCTTTTCTTTTTTCTTCAATTGCTTTTGCATATATTTTTTCAGCTTCACTTAATCGTTCAATGGTTTCATACATTGTCCGGTAAAAACCAGGATTTAATTCTTCGAATTCAGGAATGATGTGATGTCTGATTTTGTTCCTCGAATATTTGGTGGATATGTTACTTGAGTCTTCCCTGTACCGTATTTTGTTTTCAGAGCAATATTCTTCAATTTCACGTCTTGTAGCAAATAACAGTGGACGGATGATTTTATTCTGTTTATTTCTTATTCCTGTCAACCCTTTTATTCCCGTACCTCTCGAAACATTTATAAAAAAGGTTTCAATCACATCGTTTTTATTATGGGCCAGGGCGATATAATCGTAGTTTTTTGCCAGCCTGACCTCTTCAAACCATAAATAGCGAAGCTCCCTTGCTGCCATTTGGATTGAAATACCCAAGTCCCCGGCATATTCTGCTGTGTTAAACTTTTTTAAGAAAAAAGGGATGGTGTGTTCAGCGGCAACTTTGCTTACAAAATTCTCATCTTCATCTGATTCCAACCCCCGAAGCTGAAAATTACAATGAGCTATACCCATTTCAAACCCTGTTTTGGTAAATAAATTCAGCAGAACCATTGAATCGATCCCTCCACTTACAGCCAAAAGTATCTTATCTTCAGGGTTAAGAAGATGATTATTAGTTATATAATCGATAAACCTGGTCAACATGGAAATGGATACTTAATACAAGAAAAAGATACATAAATTTTTTGAAAATGAAAAAAGCATTCCCACGTGAATGCTTTTTTCTATATCGTTTTGTTTCCTATTACTTTTTTGCAAGATAGGAAGAAACACCTTCCTGAGTGGGTTTCATGGCTTCTTCACCTTCATGCCAGTCAGCAGGACACACCTCTCCGTGTTTTTCATTAAATTGTAGTGCATCAACCATCCTTAATATTTCAGTAATGCTTCTGCCCAGAGGCATATCATTGACTACCTGGTGACGGACAACTCCATTCTTATCGATTAAAAAGGTTCCCCGATATGCCATAGGTGTTCCGTTAAATTTTATTTCACCATCTTCTTCGTATTCGTAATTGCCTGCCAGGACATCAAAATTTTCGGCAATGGTTTGAGCCTGGTCAGCAACAATAGGGTATTTTACTCCTTTTATTCCGCCATCCTTTAATTCAGTTTGTAACCATTTCCAATGTGAAAATTGTGAGTCAACCGAACATCCTACAACAGCAACATTCCTTTTGTCAAATTCTTCCATTCTTTTCTGGAATGCAATAATTTCGGTTGGACAAACGAACGTAAAGTCAGCAGGATAAAAGAAAAATATTACATGTTTTTTCCCAAGGTACTGATCCAAAGAAAAATTTTCAACTATTTCACCACCGTTTACAACGGCAGGTGCACTAAAATGAGGTGCTTTTTTCCCAACTAATACGGCCATAATTGTATATTTTAAAGGTTATTTTTTTCTTATTAAAGCCACAAAAATATGAAAATAGCTTCGCAAAGTAATTAAAAAGGTTAAT
>DAOVQI010000191.1 GCA_030628785.1 Bacteroidota bacterium | reverse complement strand
CCTTAGCCTTAGCCTCAGCCTTGTGCTACAATCAAACAAATTTAACACACCTCTCTCAATAATATATATTTTTTAATAAATTCGCGAAGCTATGTTCTTCTAATCCGCTTGTGGCACAAATCCCCGAAATCATCAGTTTCCCTCAGATCAATACGTAAACATCAGAACACCATCGGTGTTCGATTATTGTAGAAAAAATACTTAAGATAAGAATACCGGTTCAACTGCCATCGTTAATAAGGGAGAAATCGTTCAATGAACCGGAAAAGGAGAAATATCCTTAAAAATACTTATCCCAGATTTAGCTTGCGGATAATTGCGCCGAAAGCAACAGTTCAGCTCTGATCAGCTAAGGCAGTTTCGGCGTTTTTGTATACTGGCTGCATAATCTACAATAATCGAACCTCTACGAGGTTCATGCTAAGATTAATAAGTGATGGATTATTTGCAATACCGATGAAAGTTAGTCAGGGTTTGACTTAAAGTCAAGCCCTGACTAATAAATTCCCCTCTCCCTACGCTTGAAACCCTTAGGGTCTTTAGTACCAACTTTTACAGGTCGGAACGACGCCGGAAGTTTGTTGGGCCTGGAACCTTGCCAGAATTAATTACTCGTAGCCCGAACTGGAGTCGGGATACGAGTAGTAACCCTGTCGGGGTTATTGATTTTTTAACAGTTACGCAACCTTTAAGCACGTTTTTTCATCTTATGGATGTGCTATAAAACATAATTTAATTTGGTAATCAACGAAAACAGTACCATTCTTAAAAAATCGAGTAAATTTTTAGAAAAAATCTTAAAAAATTGGCACCAGTTGATAAAACGTATAAATCAAACATAAATCGCAGGTTATCATCATTTTACAATTGTTACTAAAAATTATCGATAAGTATACATTTGTTATAAAATCATTATTATAACTGATAAATTTGTATCTTTAAGTTTTATTTTTCTAATTATCGTTAAGTATACATTTGTTTTAAAATCATTATTATAGCTGAAAAATTTGTATCTTTAGTTTTTATTTTTCTAATTTGTAGTTAAATAAGTGCATGGTTTTGCTAAAAATGCACGAATTTTTATTTTTTTTCTAATCTAATCTATTTATAAACCTTAAATTTTAGCCTATGAAAAGATTGATGATTCTTTTCACATTGCTTGTATTTACTTGTATACAGGTATTTTCACAAGCCAATGTGGTTACTGGTACGGTTACGAGTGCCGAAGACGGCAGTCCAATACCAGGTGTTTCTGTAGTGGTACGGGGAACCACCATCGGTACCATTACGGATGTCGACGGCAATTACTCACTGGCCGTACCGGAGAATGCAATCAAGCTGATGTTTACCTTCGTTGGTATGAAAACGGTGGAAGAAACCATCGGAGGGCGCAGCGTGATTGATGTAACCCTCGAAGTGGATATCCTGGGACTTGAAGAGGTGGTTGTTACCAGCCTCGGTATCACCCGTGTAAAGAAAGCCCTGGGTTATTCTGTACAAGATGTAAAGGGCGATGAACTAGTAACTGCCCGTGAAGCCAACGTTGTGAACTCCTTACAAGGCAGACTTGCCGGAGTTCAGATCTCGAATTCTTCAGGTAACGTTAGCTCCGGTGCCAGGATTATTGTCCGTGGTATGAGTACACTAACCGGTAACAACATGCCACTTTTTGTTGTGGATGGTGTACCTATAATTAACGCATACTCGGGCACTGGAGAAAGAACAGTTGGAGCTTATAGTGGAACAGATTATGGTAATTCAACCATGGATGTAAATCCTTCAGATATTGAGAGTATTTCTGTTCTGAAAGGCGCCAATGCTGCTGCTCTTTATGGATCAAGGGCTGTGAACGGTGTTGTAATGATTACTACAAAAAGCGGAAAGCTAAAGCCAGGCGCCCGGAAAGGATTGGGTATTTCTTTTGAATCCAACTGGGTGTGGAGTAACCCTCTTAAACTTCCTGAATTTCAAGACCTTTATGGTCAAGGTTATAATGGACAGTTTGAATATGTTGATGGTGACTGGGGTGGAGTCAATGATGGTATTGACGAAAGCTGGGGCCCGCCACTGGATGGCAGGCTTATTGCTCAGTTTGACAGTCCGTACGATCCTGTTACCGGCGTTCGTACACCTACTCCATGGATTGCTCATCCTGATAATGTAAAAGACATTTTCCAAACTGGTCTTACGGCAACAAATACTCTTACATTGCAAGGTGCGGATGAAAAAGCCAACTTCAGGTTATCACTGGGAAACCAGGATGTAAAGGGTATGCTTCCCAATACTGATCTTAAGAAGAACAATGTAACCTTTAGTGCGGGTTTAAACGTTTCCCCAAAGTTCAGAATTAATGCGTCAGCCAATTATATCAGTAACAAGAGTGATAATATCATGTCTGCTGGATATACCAGTGCTGGCGTCTTTCAAAGTACATGCCAGTGGTTCGGCCGTCAGGTTGATATGATTGATTTGAAAGACAATTGGGAAAAAATTGATCCTGTTTCTAACGAGCCATATAACTGGAACCATAGTTATCACGACAATCCTTACTGGACTTTGTACAAGAATACCAACTCAAGAGACAGAGACAGATTGTTGGGTAATGTGAATTTTAGATATGATCTTACTACATTCCTGAGTCTTGAAGGAATGGTTGGAAATGATGTTTACTCACAGAAAATTACAGAGCGCAGGGCTAAGGGTTCACACGATTGGCCTGAAGGAAGATTTAGTTCTTACCTAACTACAAGGAACCAAATGATTGCCAGGACTCAATTGAATTTCAATAAGGATTTTGGAGAATTTAGTGTTGTAGCATTAGTCGGTGGTGAATATAACCATTATAATTATCATCAAAATAACACCTATGTTAGTGAGTTGATCATCCCTGACCTTTATGCAGTAAGTAATGCCGCGGTTGCTGCAACCACGGGTATGTCTGAAACACATACCGAATTGCAGAGCGCTTTTGCTACCGCAAATCTTGGTTTCAGGAATTACTTATTCCTTGACCTTACTGCCAGGAATGACTGGTCTTCAACTTTACCGGCTGATAACAACTCCTATTTCTATCCATCTGTTGCTCTGGGATTCGTTGTTACTGAAGCATTAGGATTACAATCAAATATATTATCCTATGCCAAGCTTAGGGCAAGTTACGCTGAAGTTGGCGGTTCAGCCGGAGCTTATGCATTGAAGGGAACATATAGCGCATCTAATCCTTTCAGGGGCAATCCTTCATTGAGCTATGGCAACACGTTACCACCACTGGGTTTGATGCCACAGAAGAAGAAGTCGATTGAAGCTGGTATTGATTTGAAATTCCTGAGTAACAGGATTCGCCTCGATGCTACCTATTATAAGGAGAATACTACAAACCAGATTATGAATATTTCAATATCCAGGATGACCGGATTCAACAATCAAACAATTAATGCCGGTAATATTCAAAACCAGGGTGTGGAACTAACTCTCGGATTAACCCCTGTTCAGACCTCTGATTTCAGGTGGGATATAATGGTGAACTGGGCTACGAACAAAAACAAAGTTATTGAGTTAACTGAGGGAATAGATGACCTGTATCTGTATTCCGGATCATGGGGAGCAAGGGTATATGCCCGTGTAGGAGAACCTTATGGACAGTTGATGGCAAACGACATTGTCAGGGAAAATGCTGTAATTCATTACAGGGATGTTGCTGAAACAATAACTGATTATGTCGAGTACACAGGCAGGCCTGTTGTAAGAACCTCAGGTAGATTAATTCAAACACCACAAATGACTTTATGTGGTAATGTTACACCCGACTGGTTTGGTGGCGTGAACAGTGCTCTCAGCTATAAGGACTTTAACTTCAGCTTCCTGGTTGACTTCCGTAAAGGAGGTGTACAATACTCTGTAACCGATTGGTTCGGAGCTTATGCCGGTGTAACGGCTGAAACGGCAGCCACTAATGCCAATGGTATGAATGTGAGGGATCCGGTTGCCGATGGCGGTGGTGTTTTAGTTGACGGGGTTTATGGTGCTTTAAATAATGATGGAACTCCTCGATTTACCGACGCAGCTGGAGGTGATGCAACCACACCGGTTGTGAATACAACTTATGTGGAGGCTCTAACCTATTACGAAACGGATTACTGGGGCAAACCAGGGCTGTCTGTTTTTGATGCCAGTTTTGTAAAATTACGTGAAGTAATCCTGGGTTATACATTCCACGATATTTCAGCACTGCAAAAGGTAGGTATTTCAAGTATCAATTTTTCTCTGGTTGGCAGGAACTTATTGCTGTTACTTGACAATATGCCTCATGTCGATCCTGAAAATGCAATTAGCGCTGGAAATACTTCGTTGGGAATGAACTCCACGCCCATACCTTCAGCCAGAACTTTTGGGTTCAATCTGAAGTTTACCTTTTAGTTTGATTTGTATAACTTAAATTAATTGAAAATGAAATATTTCATAAAATACAATAAGGTATTCCTCGCATTGGCCATGATCTTTACAGTAGGATCATGCACCAAAGATTTCGAGGAAATGAATACAAGTCCTAATTCTCCTACGGATGTGCCTTCCATTAATATATTTACCCACGTGATCACAGCATCCGTTGGAAGGGAGTTAGGTGGTTGGATACAGCATACTTATCTTGGATGCTGGTGTCAGCAATGGGCTAAGGTTCAGTATATTGACGAAGACAAGTATCAGCCAAGGGACATGACCGGAGATATGGAAGGTATTTATACGAATCAGTTGTTTGATCTACAGGTTATCATCGATAAAACCACTGCAGAGATCGAAGCTGAAAATCAAGTTCCATCCAATACTGCTCTATTAGCTGCTGCAAAGATCATGCGTGTATGGGTGTTCAGTTTTTTAACCGACCTTTTTGGTGATATTCCTTACTCTGAAGCCTTACAAGGTTTGTATGCAGATGGCATTATTACCCCGAAATATGATACACAGGAAAGTATTTATACTGCTTTCTTTAATGAACTTGAAGAAGCAAATACTTTACTTGGTTCAGGTGTAATTAATTTCGGTAGTGGTGACCTGATATTTGGTGGGGACCCGGCAAAATGGAAAAAGTTTGGTAATTCTTTGAAATTAAGATTGCTGAACCGTTGTGCAGGAACACCCTGGTCTTTTACATATAATATGGTGGGTACTGGGGCTTTTACAACCACTGCAGGTGCAGCTGCTTATTCCGGTGCTGATGCTGCCATTGCTGCCATTTTGAGTGACCCAACCGGTCACCCGATCATGACAAGTAATGCTGACAATGTTTACCTTGATTATCCGGGACTGCCATACAGGAACCCGATTTATAATACACTGTATACACGTACCGACCAGGGAATAGCTGAAACCATAGTTGAGTATCTGAAAGCCAGGAATGATCCCAGGCTTCCTGTTTATGCCCAGCCAAGTCCAAAATATGTTGACGGCGATACTACGGTGGCTTATACCGGAACTCAGAATGGCCTGGCTCATGCTGCCTCTGATTTCAATATCGTTTCATTGTTGGGAACAGCGGTTGCATATGATGAAAATGCCCCGGTATATATTCTTACCTATGATGAAGTTGAATTCATCAAGGCTGAGCATTTAATGCGTACAGGTGGAGCTGCTCAGGCAGCTTACGAAGCAGGTATTGCAGCATCTATGGAAAGATGGGATGCTACTTATGATGCGGCTACTTATCTGGCTCAACCCAATGTTGACTGGGCTCAGGCGGCTACCGACGGAGAGAAGTATCAGCTTATCTGTGAACAAAGATGGACAGGTATATTCGGTCAGGGTGTGCAAGCCTATAATTTAGTCAGAAGGACAGGTTTTCCTGCAAGAGTTTTTGAGTTTGAGCTTGAAGCCGCTTTTTATCCTGATCTGGGATTCCCTGTTCGTATTCGTTATTCAATTAACGAAGAAACTTACAATGCAGTAAATCTTCAAGCAGCTCAAAATAGTCAGGGTCTTAATTTACTAAATGAAACTATGTTCAATACACCAGGTACTACTTCTAACCAGGTGTGGTGGCATACAAGGTTAAATCCGGTACCTACCGAGATTGATCCTCCAGTATGGCAATAATAAATGCTGATAAAAAAAAGCCCTGAAATTCAGGGCTTTTTTTTTGCTATCCGTCCGCTCCTGTTTTTTATTCGTCTGACCACTTGGAGTGGTCTGACGAGTTAATCCAACCACCTCCCCCTGACGGTACCGTCAGGGTACTCCTCCTTATCGAAGGAGGAGAATTTTTGGAAAACATAGAACAAGTAGAACGACCCTCCTGGGTCGTTTATCCAGGGTACTCAGGGTCCGACGGGTGAAGGGAGGAGGGTCTTTATCCTTGGTATCTTAGTGTTTAATTCTAATTGGCTTGTGGCACAAATCCCCGAAATCATCAGTTTCCCTCAGATCAATGCCGGCAGTCGGGGATTGTTTGCTTATATTTCTTATTACCAGGTCCCGATACCCGATAACTATCGGGTATCGGGACCTGGTAATTACCTTATTGTCCCTACGGGACAAATTTGAAATTTTGAATTAATCGATGTCAT
>DAOVQI010000310.1 GCA_030628785.1 Bacteroidota bacterium | reverse complement strand
TATTTAAAAATTTTTACCAATCACTTAAATCAAACGGATTACTCCTGATATCCACCCCTTCCGATCAGGGTGGTTCAGATGTTCACCACGAAGGAGAAGAATCATTTATTGAGGAACATGTCAGGAATGGATATAACATACTTGACATTGAAAAGAAGTTGCTGACTGCCGGTTATTCAAAAGTTGATGTTTCCTATACCTATGGTTTGCCTGGCAAAATATCCTGGAAACTATCAATGAAATATCCAATTTTGCTCCTCGGTATACATAAACTGTTTTTCCTGGTTTTACCCTTCTATTACCTGATCACTTTTCCCTTTTCCTGTTTATTGAATTGGATCGATGTTAATAAAATGCATAAAACTGGTACAGGATTGATCGTCAAAGCTTGGAAATAATTCTTATGTTTGCAAAAATTTATTTATCCCCAACTACTGAAGGTCTCTGTGGTTTAATTGACAGAACGTCCTGGAGTTCCCGGGAAGGTGCCGGTTAAAGTCCTGGTCAGAGGCCTTCTTTCTTTTCGGCATCAATTCCTTTTCTGTTCCGGGCGAAGTTTATAACTTTAACTTTTTATAATTAACCGGGTTAATTTGAATTTCTCCTTTTATATAGCAAAGAGATATCTTTTCGCAAAGAAATCAAGGAATGTTATAAATATTATTTCTGCAATTTCGGTCGTTGGCGTCTCCATAGGAACAATGGCTTTAATTGTTATTTTATCAGTATTTAACGGATTCGATAACCTGGTTCAATCTTTATTCAATTCATTCGATCCTGATATAAAAATCACTATAAAAGAAGGTAAAACATTTTCATCCGGCACTGAAAGGATTCAAAACCTGAAGAAGCTTAAGGGAGTTCTTTATATGTCAGAGATCATCGAGGAAAATGCACTGCTAAAATACGATGACAGACAATACATCGTCATTGTAAAGGGCGTTAGCGATGAATTTATAAACATGAGCGGCATTGACAGTATGATTATCGATGGTGAGTTTATTTTAAAAGAAAATAAAAACAACTATGCGGTAATTGGTCAGGGAGTTGCACTGAATTTAGCCGTTGGACTGAATTTCATCACCCCTATAAACATCTATGTTCCAAAAAGAACTCAAAAAGTCTCATTAAACCCCGAAAAAGCGTTTAGCCGGAAATATATATTCCCCTCCGGGATCTTTGCAATCCAGCAGGATTTTGATTCCAGGTATATTATCGTCCCGATTGACTTTGCAAGGGATTTGCTGGATTACTCAAATGAGGTTAGTGCAATTGAATTAAAACTCGATCCGGTTTTCAACAAGGATAAAATACAGGAAGAAATTAAAAAACACCTTGGAACCGGTTATGAAGTTAAAAACCGGTTTGAGCAGCAGGAATTGCTGTACAAAATCATGAAATCAGAAAAATGGGCTATTTTCCTGATACTTACCTTTATTTTAATTATTGCGTCATTTAATGTGATCGGTTCTTTAACCATGTTGATCATTGAAAAAAAGAAGGACATCGATACCTTACGAAGCCTGGGAACAAACTTGTCGGTATTGCGAAAGATCTTTCTTTTCGAAGGCTGGATGATTTCAATTCTGGGGGCCATTCTCGGCTTAATGACAGGAACAATTATTTGTTGGATCCAACAACACTTCGGATTAATTAAAATCCAGGGAAGTGACTCATTTGTGATCGATACATATCCGGTTTATATGGAACTCCCCGATTTTATCTACGTCTTCCTGACTGTCTTGTTCATCGGGTACCTGGCTGCATGGTACCCGGTACATTATATATCCGGGAAATTCCTGATCGATCCCCGTTAAATCAATGAGACTACACTTTCACGCACTATCAAAGATTTGATACCTTTAAAGAATCAATTTATGCGAAAAATTGTAATTTCGAAGCATGAAATACATTTCCATAGTTATCACTTCTCTCCTTATTCTACAATTTGCTTGTAGCAATCCGGAAGAGCAAATAAAACGATCGGATATAATTCCGGAAGAAGATTTAGTGCCGTTGCTGGTTGATATTCATCTCTCTGAAGGACTACAACTCCTCTCAAAAGTGAGAAAAAAATATCCGGGCAGGGATTCCATTAGCAACTACATCGATGTAATTAATAAACACGGTTTCGAAAAAGAGGATTTTGAAAGAACCATTCACTTTTATTCAAACAAACCGGATGAACTGGACGAAATTTATGAATTGGTGATCAGTGAATTAAGCAAACTGGAGGTAAGAATTATTGGCCCTGTAAGATATACCGAAGAAGCAGACCGTCAAATGAGACGTAACCTCTGGAATCGCAAAAGAGAATGGCATTTGCCTCAAGATGGAGAAAAGGAACAAATTGGTTTCAATATCCCGGTTTATGCTACGGGAACCTATTCTTTAAGTGCCAGGATTAACATGTATAAGGACGATGAATCAGTGAATCCATCTGTATTCGTTTATTATTGGTATAATGACGGGTCGAAGTATGGGTTTCGTGACCCGTTTCCGGAAATTAAAATTGAAAAGACCGGGCAGGATAGCATTTATAAAATCTCCAAAATGGTAACCGATTCAAAGGTCACACATATGAAAGGCTCAATACTATATCATAAAAGGAAGAGAGGTAAATGGTCAAAGCATGTTGATGTTTTGGATATTAAAGTAGAATACAATCTGACAAAAAAGTAAATATTGTACAATCATCTCAAATTATTCCCGGTGTTTTCTTAAATGAGAAAAATTTCAGCAAATTATATTTTCCCCGTTACCGGCAAACTATTGAAAAATGGTATCCTTATTGTCGATAAGGAAGGGACGATAGTTGATTTGATCGATACCGGAGGGACCCTGAAAGAAGAGGAAAATCTGGAATTCTATAATGGTATTCTGGTACCCGGGTTTATTAATGCTTTTTGCAATTTTGAAGAATTAAAAACCATATCCGCTCACCAACCGGAAATTTCCGTCAATGAATTATTGAGTTGGGCAATTTTTAATGGAGCAAAAGCATTAAAAATGGATAAAACACTTGGTAGTTTTGAAAAGGGGAAAAAACCGGAAATAAATCTTATAGAAAATTTTGATTTTAAGAAAATGAGGCTTACCGGTAATTCTACAGTACGGGCGCTTGTCTGATATTATTAATACTCGTCAGACCACTGCTGCTGCTAAGAGATATATACTCGTCAGACCACTACTACTGTTTAACTTTATGATTAGATTTAAAATATTATGCTAATAATGAGATATAATAATAAATTTGAACATCTTAGTGGTCAGACGAGTTAGGCCCCATTGGTTTGAATTTTAGTTTGAATTGGAAGCCATATTGTTATAGTACTCGTCAGACCACTATTACTGTCGGGTGATTAGTTCAGATTTGAAACATTGCAATTATGTTATAGTTTAGGTAAAAGGTTAATGCATTTCAGTGGTCAGACGAATAAGTTCAAAATTATAAAAAACAAGATTATGGAACATAGCCTTTCCAGTTTATCTGGGTTAAGCTCTGTATAAACAATGTGGTTGATACTTATTTTACACCTTTCTTCACAAAAAATTCAACCGCTTCTTTATCATACTTCAATATGTGGTTGTTAAACCATTCTTCAAGGAAATAATACATTTCAACACAAACATCTTCCTTCCCCTCCTCAAAATCTTCCCGAAACTTAATAATCCGGTTAATAAAATGGTTATGTGCCTCCTTGTGCAGGTTGAAATTCGGGTATTTATAGTTTTTAAAATAAATTTCTTCCTGTATCAAATGATGTTCGGCATAATAAACCAACGAGAAAAATACATCAGAAATATTTCGCTCACAGGCACCTTCATTTATCGCCTTTTTGAGTAAGTTGAAAATTTCAAGAAATTTTTTATGCTGCTTATCCAGCAAACCGATATTTACATTATACTCTTCTTTCCAGGATAATGGTTCAGGTGAAATATTTTTTAACATCACTGTCTCTGGTTAATTAATATACCTGATACAAAGGTATCTTGTAAATGAATTTATACAATGATAATTGTCATACAGCTTATGGGACGGAAGCTCTCTTCCGGTTTTTTAAAAATTCTTACTTTTAAGGGTTAATATAAGTTTGAGATAAGAATATAGTAAACAAAGAACATAACTTTGTAAACTAATTGAAAAACAGCAGATCTGAAAGTTCAAAGGTCAATCCCGATAGCTATCGGGACAAAATCCAAAATAAATCCCAACTTT
>DAOVQI010000261.1 GCA_030628785.1 Bacteroidota bacterium | reverse complement strand
GAGGGACGGGGTGGTTGTTTAACTAAGAATCAACCACCTCCCCCTCCTCCCGAAAGCTTTCGGGAGGTCGGGTACTCCTCCTTTCCAAGGAGGAGAATTTTGTTAGTATATTAAACTACAAACTAAAAACCAGAACGTTTGGTTGGAACGAAGTGGAAACCAAACTTCACGAGCAGGTGGTGGGAAGGCTTGTGGGAGTGAGTAAACCAGAACCCAGTAACCATATTATTCCTGTATGGTTTCGGTTTATCCCTTTTCTGACTTCTCCTGATTTTTCCTGACAAATTTCACCTTCGATTCTTCTTTCCTGATAAGCCTTCCTATATTTTCCCGATGGGTAAAAATTAATAAGACAGCAACAATAATTGAGAAGATTATAAGTGAGGTTATTGTTGTTTTAAAAATAATTATTACAATAACCGGAAAGAAGATTCCTGCTATAATTGAGCTAAGGGAAACGTATTTTGAAATAAGGAATGTAACAAGAAAAATGCCTGCACAAATAAGGGAGGATACAGGATCAATAGCAATTACTACACCCAATAGTGTAGCAACGCCTTTGCCTCCCCTGAAACCTGCAAGAATGGGAAAAATGTGACCAATTACTGCGACTGATCCGAGGATTATCTGTAGAGTAATAAAAATGCCGGTTTTAGGTTCATAGAAATTTGTGAGGTAAATTAAATTGGCAGCTAACCAACCTTTTATTATATCAATAAAGAAAACAGGCAATCCGGGTTTCCATCCCAATACCCTGAATGTATTTGTAAATCCTGCATTACCGCTTCCATGTTCACGAACGTCAGTATTGTAAAACCATTTCCCAATCCAGACTGCTGAAGGAATAGATCCCAGCAAATAAGCCAGGAGGATAAGTATAATATGAATTACAAACTGCATGGTGATATTTTTATGAATTACAAAATTCGGAATATTTTCCGGTCATTCAAAATATATCGTCAGGGTACGACTCAAGTTCGTGCCCTGACTGTATTTATCCGCTTAGCGGATATGAAATGGAAAGCTTTCCTTTTCCGGTCCATGAGGCGGTTTCTCCCTGAGGAAGGATGGTAGTTGGACCAGTTATCTATTATGCCTGTTTTTTCTACAATAATGTGACCCCTCGCGGGGTCATCCACTGATTACAACTCTTCCAGGTCCAAAGAACCCTGGACGGTTGTTTAGCTTGAATCCTTGTCAGTATTATTAACTCGTATCCCGCAAACTGCAGACGATAAAAAACCTCAGGGTTTTTTAATTGCTTTTCCTTAAGTGTATTATAACGGATGTGGAACTAAACTTCATCTTTAATCGCTGCTTGGGCGGCTGCCAGTCGTGCAATAGGTACCCTGTACGGAGAGCAACTGACATAATCCATACCCACTCTGTAGCAAAACTCTACCGAGGTTGGTTCCCCTCCGTGTTCGCCACATATACCTACTTTCAAATCAGGTTTTGTTTCCCTTCCTTTCCTGGTTCCCATTTCAACCAACTGGCCTATGCCTTCCTGATCGAGAATCTGGAACGGATCGTTTTTCAATAAACCCTTCTCAATGTAAATTGGCAGAAATGTTCCTGCATCATCGCGTGAATAACCAAATCCCATTTGTGTCAGGTCATTTGTGCCGAACGAGAAAAACTCAGCTGATTTGGCAATTTCATCAGCAGTAAGCGCTGCCCTCGGGATCTCAATCATAGTCCCAACCAGGTATTCGATCGTATCGTTTCTTTCTGCGAATACTTTTTCAGCAGTATCCCTGATAATTTTTTCCTGCAATTCCATTTCTTGCAAAGTGCCTGTCAGAGGGACCATAATTTCAGGTATAGCCTTAACACCTTTAGATTTAAGGTTTAATGCAGCCTCAATAATTGCCCTTGCCTGCATTTCGGTAATTTCCGGATAAGTGTTACCTAACCTGCATCCCCTGTGTCCCAACATGGGATTGAATTCATGCAGGGATTCCACTTTGGCTTTTATTTCTTCAACCGAAATACCCATTTCTTCAGCCATTTCCTTCTGGTTTTCTTCTTCATGGGGAACAAATTCGTGCAGAGGAGGATCAAGTAAACGAACCGTTACAGGAAGATCATGCATAGCCTCAAAAATCCCTTCAAAGTCTTCTCTTTGGATGGGTAATAATTTTTCCAGTGCTTTCCGTCTTCCGGCTTCATCCTCAGCAAGTATCATTTCACGCATGGCTTTGATCCGTTCTCCTTCGAAAAACATGTGCTCTGTTCTGGTCAGACCGATTCCCAAAGCGCCGAAATCCCTTGCTACTTTTGCATCTTTTGGTGTGTCAGCATTGGTTCTGACTTTCATTCTGGCATATTTATCAGCCAGATTCATAATTTTACCAAAATCACCACTTAATTCGGGATCGATGGTTTCAATTTTACCTTCGTAAACTTCTCCGGTTGAACCGTTTAATGAGATCCAGGCACCTTCTTTGAAGGTTTGACTATTTGCGGAAAGTGTACGTGTTTTATAATTAACTACAATACTGCCGGCACCGGCTACACAGCATTTACCCATCCCACGGGCAACAACAGCTGCGTGAGAGGTCATCCCGCCACGAGCTGTCAAAATACCTTTTGCAATATCCATTCCCGCAAGATCTTCAGGAGATGTCTCAATACGTACAAGGATGGATTCGGGATATTTATCCGCTTCATCTGCAAAAAACACGATCTGACCTGTAGCTGCTCCCGGGGAAGCAGGTAATCCTTTTGCCAGAACGTTTGCTCTGGTAATGGCTTTCTTGTCAAAAACCGGATGTAATAATTCGTCTAATTTGTTCGGTTCCTGGCGTAAAAGTGCTGTTTTTTCATCGATGATCCCTTGTTGAAGCATATCCATGGCGATTTTTACCATCGCAGCACCTGTCCGTTTTCCATTTCGTGTTTGTAATAACCAAAGTTTCCCTTCCTGAATAGTAAATTCGAGATCCTGTATATCTTTGTAATGGTTCTCCAGTTTCTGTTGTATATCATCGAGCTCTTTGTAAAGTTCAGGCATGGCTTCTTCGAGAGACGGATACATGGTTGCTCTTTCTTCTTCAGAAATGTTTGCCAACCTTGCCCAACGCATTGATCCCTCTTTTGTAATATTTAGTGGAGTCCGGATACCTGCCACTACATCTTCACCTTGTGCATTGATCAGGTATTCTCCATTGAAAATATCTTCACCTGTGCCGGCATCCCTTGTAAATGCTACACCAGTCGCAGAACTTTCACCCATATTTCCGAAAACCATAGCCTGGACATTAATAGCTGTACCCCAATCATTAGGGATCTGATTCAGGTTCCGGTAAACAATTGCTCTTGGTGTGTTCCAGCTATCGAAAACAGCCATGATCGAACCCCATAACTGTTGCCATGGATCAACAGGAAAATCTTTTCCTGTTTTTTCTTTTACCGCTTGCTTGAATTGTTTTACCAGCTTTTTCAAATCATCAACACTAAGATCATTATCTTGTTTAATACCTTTAGCTTCCTTTATGTTGTCCATTATTTCTTCGAAAGGATCAATATCCTCTTTTGAGGCAGATTTCATTCCCAGAACCACATCGCCGTACATTTGTATAAAACGTCGATAAGAATCCCATACAAACCTGGGGTTTCCCGTTTTTTTGGAGAGACTCTCCACAACATCATCATTCAAACCCAGGTTCAGAACAGTATCCATCATTCCCGGCATAGAAGCCCTTGCTCCCGATCGAACAGAAACCAAACAAGGATTCTCTTTGCTTCCAAATTTGGTCCCCATGATGTCTTCAATATGGGCAACAGCTTTTTCTACTTCCTCTTTCAATAAATCAACAACCTTATCTCTTCCCAATTCGAAATATTCGGCACATACTTCTGTGGTAATAGTGAATCCGGGAGGTACTGGAATACCAATCCTGTTCATTTCGGCAAGATTGGAACCCTTGCCGCCCAGGAGATTTTTCATAACAGCCTTGCCTTCGGCTTTCTTATCTCCGAATGTGTAAACTCTTTTTACCTGAGTCATAATTTTTTAGCGTTATTTACTCTTTTGAAAAATTGCGTCAAAAGTAATAATTATTTCCTGAATTGTAAGAAGTAGTCTAGGAAAGTTACTAGGCGTCCTATAGTTTTCAACTCGTCAGACGACTCCAGTCGTCAGACGAGTATCTACAGTAAAACTTTTAATATGAAAATCCAGAATATGGTTACGACCGGGGATGGAACTGGATTATTGTATCCCTCAGGTATTCTCTGTTGAGGTGGGTATATATTTCAGTTGTTAGAATTGATTCATGGCCCAGCATTTCCTGTACGGCACGTAAATCGGCACCTCCCTCAATCAAATGGGTGGCAAAGGAATGCCGGAACGTGTGAGGACTAACATTCTTTCTTAAATTTATTTTTTTTACTAATTCCTTTACAATAGTAAACACCATTACCCTTGTGAGCTTTTTCCCTCTACGGTTGAGAAAAACAATATTTTCATCCTCCCTCGCAACAGAGGGCAGTCTTCTTCTGTCTTCAAAATATAGGTTGATTTCCTTAATTGCTATAGAGCTGATCGGAACAAGCCTTTCCTTATTTCCTTTACCAAGGATTTTAACATATCCTAAATCAAAATAAAGATTCGATATTTTTAAGTTGGTCAATTCTGAGACCCTCAGACCACAACTATACAATGTCTCCAGGATAGCCTTATTCCGTTGCCCTTGCGGCTTGCTCAAATCAATTGCAGCCATGATTTTGTCTATTTCTTCAACCGAAAGGATATCCGGTAATTTTCGTCCAATTCTTGGTGATTCAAGCAATGTGGTAGGGTCAGTCTGTATGATATCCTCTAGCAACAGGTATTTATAAAATCCTTTAATACCTGAAATAACCCGTGCCTGGGTTCCCGAACTCATCCCAAGTTTGTTCACCCATTCAATAAAGTGCTTTAAATCAGAAAGTTTTACTTCAGTTGGTTTGATCTCTTTGCCTATAACTTCGAAAAAGCTTTTTAACTTCTTTACATCAGAAATGTACGCGTCAATGGAATTCAGGGACAGTAATTTTTCCAGTTTCAGGAAAACGTTAAAATCGCTGACCAATTTGTTCCAACAAGTATTCATGTTGTGTAGCATAACAAAATTAAAATGCCTAAAAGAATAAATGCCTAACCTGATTAAATTTATAAACTTTTGGTGATTAATTTATCAATAGCCCCGCCTTTTAAGGCGGGGTTTGAAAAGAAACCAACTCAACTCCCTCAAAATTTGGGGAATTTAATAAATTTGAAAATAAAATTCT
>DAOVQI010000392.1 GCA_030628785.1 Bacteroidota bacterium | reverse complement strand
TTCCAGAAGTTTTTGATTTCTATATGGTGTTTCCATGAAAATCTGGCTCTGATTTTCTTTTACCGACCTGTTTTCGAGGAATTTAATTTTTTCTGTTCTATTCCGGGTCTGAATCGGTAGATACCCCGTAAAGGCAAAATTCTGGCCATTCAGTCCTGATGCCATAAGTGCAAGTAGTATAGAGGAAGGGCCAACCAAAGGAATTACCCGGATGTTTTTTTTATGAGCAAGTTTAACAATTTCGGCTCCGGGATCTGCAATACATGGAACGCCAGCTTCGGAAATAATTCCAATATCTTTGTTATTTGTGATGGGAATCAGAAATTTTTCAAGTTCCTGAGGTTGGGTATGTTTATCCAGAATCATAAACTCCAAGTCATCGATTAAAGTTTGTATTCCGGCCTTCTTAAGAAAACGACGGGCTGTCCGGACATTCTCTACGATATAATAATCGATTTTATTAATGATCTTTTTTACATAATCAGGTAAAACTGTATCAATTGTCCCTGTCCCGAGAGGTGAGGGGATAAGATAAATATTGGCTTTCATAATAGTATTTTTGAATAATGCCAAAGAAACAACTAAAAAATGAAGGTAGAAAATAATGTATTTACGTATCGGAATTTCAAAATTGTTTATTGATTTACAATAAGTTATGTGTATGTAATAAAACTTATCTTATAAAAGGCTAAGGGCGCCTACGCTAAAGCTTCAGCGACAGCGTGCTGAGGCTAAGGCTAAGGTTTTTATGTCTTCATTTTGAACTTGTTCCTTTAACTTTGTGTTTATTTTTTGAATTTAAAACATAATATCGAAATTGTTTCTTTAACCCTTTTTCCGGTAATAGTGGCATTAACCTCACTCTACTACACTGCATGCATTTATACATAATGAAATCTCACAGAGGCATACGGCACTTTAATATCTTATTCACATTTTCATATACAACTTCTCTAATGTTGCCGGTATACCATTTAACTTATTTAGCCCAGTATAATCTAAATATAATACTAAGGCTTATTTTTCCTGTAATATATTCCATGGTTATTTCCTGGTCTGTCTGCTCAACGGATTTTATTAGTGAATCTAAATCATCTATTATCTCTTTGTACCCTTGATTTAATTCTTCTTTATTTTCTTTTTTTCCTTAGCCTTAGCCTCAGCCTTAGCCTTATTCCACAATCATTCAAATTTAGTAGTTTCATTTGAATAGTTTTAACCTTTTTAATTATTTTGCGAAGCTATGTTCTTAAGTTTAACGTAAGTTGGAAGTATATATTAACCGCTTAGCGGATTATTAAAGCGCCAATTGCCAGTTGACACGACATTAGTAGTTCGTTCTTGAAATAAATTTTGCTTTTATTTCTTGAATTTTTTACGTTGATTTCGTCTGTAGTAATACATGAACAAGGAGATACCTGCCATTATGAAAAAAAGGTAACTTTCTTTAAATCCCTCAAAATAAGTATTACGAATACCTGCCAGTACACATAATACCGCAACGGTTAACCATACTATTTCAAGAAAAAATAAAGGTTTTGTTTTCACTTTTCGATGTAAATGATTCCTTTGACATTTTTTATTTTCCAATCGGTGAATTCCTGGTTTGCCTCCAGTCCTTCGCCCCATATAACCTCATTTTCAGTTGTGATTTTGACAAATTTATTGGTATAGATCCATTCTTTTTTTTCATCCCAGAACAATAGCTCGGTGTTAAGGGTGTCACCCAGGTTATTAATGGCTATAACACTATCCCTGGCCTCCCATAATTTATTGGTTTCAGAATAAATAGCGTATTTAGCTGTGAGTCGTGATTCAGGTTCTTGGTTTTTGTCGTAAAAAACGACCTTGATTCCAGTAGGAAATTCAATATATGGTTCCTCAACGTTTGAGAATCGTTTTAATTCGGGAGCCAGTAGCTTTATTTGAATTTTTCCCGAGTCAGTATATATTGTTTCAAGATTTTTTACTGATTGGGTGGGTAAATTGTGAATTTCGGTAAAGGTATTGATAACATCAATATCATTCTTACAAGAGCAAAGCATTACAATTCCTAAAAAAACTGTAATGACTTTTATCGATAAAGTAGAAATTGTGTAACTTATCAGTCTTGTAAGTAAGGTTGTTATCAACGTATTATTATCCTAGTGACAACTATCTCTAACAGAATTATCTAACCCTCACCTTGGTTTTTTCATTTATCCAGCATCCCACCTGGTACACATCACCCTCTTTGTATCCGTGGAAGAATACGGTTTCATTATCAGGGAAATGTTGTGAATACGAGGCGATATTTTTATTCGCGATTTCGGACAGGTCTGGTTGAATGGTTTTAGCCTTTACATAATAGTCAACGGCCAGCCAATAAATTGCTTTTTCAGCCAGTTCATCGTCGCCACAACTTTTGGATGCAATATAAATGTTTCCGATCAGCATATAGGGATGCCCGGATTCAGGATCAGCTTTAATAGCTTTACGCGCATAGTCACGAGCCAGTGAATTATTTCCCAATTCCCTGTATGTTATATCTCCTAATTCAATATAGTATCTTGCTTGTTCCTTGGCATCTGTCTGGAGTTCAATGGCTTGTTTGTAAAATATACCTGCCTGGCTAAAATCATTCCGATCATTGCTTAATAGTGCCAGGTGATATGCCAATTCTGCTTTTGGCTCGTGTTTAAAGAATGCCTTACATATCTGGTAATAAAAATCGGTTTCGGTACAATTTGCATCCCGTAATAAGAGGAAGGATTTTTTAATCACTTCAAGATCGTTTGGATCTTTCTTAAACTGTGGTTCAAACAAAGAAATCAGTCCGTCACAGGTTGCAGCACCACTCCGGGCAAAAATAGCATCCACATGTTTTTTAAGTTCCTGATTATCCTCTGTATCCTGGCGGCTAAGTTTGTATTCAATTATTTCGCTTGCAATTGCATAGTTTTGAATGACATCTTCGTTTGTAAATTCCTCCTCTTTAAAGAGTTGTTCTGTAGATGACATAAAAAGCACCAGAACAAAATTCTCGGTTTTATTTTTCTGTAACTGAATGCATTTTGAAAGAGACTCATATCC
>DAOVQI010000148.1 GCA_030628785.1 Bacteroidota bacterium | reverse complement strand
ATTTCGCTTAATAATTTACCGGTGTAATCTAACACATTTGCCCTTACAAATTGCTGGCTTGTTTCCTCCCCGAGTTTCCAATATGTGTAAGCAAAGCCATTATCATCTGTAATGATGGTTGATTGATCTACCGAACCTCCACCAACCATTACATTGAATTGAACCCGTAATCCTTTTGTATAGGAATTTGTAATCAAGTTTTCAATTTGAACACTTATGCTGTCGTTGAGATAATTGCAGGCGAACGCCTTTTGATCCGAACCTGATTTTCTGAACCGATAATCTTCTAAATTTTGATAGGAAGGATCAGGATACTTCGCACATGACGAAATTATCGCGATAATACAAAATAGGATGATCTGGTTTTTCATTAGAATTCTTTTTTCTAATACACAGGGATTTGTAAACCCACCATCAAATTGAACGATTCATTTTTAATAGTATTATCTTCATTGAACTTAGCCCTTTGATTCTTATCCAACGGGTCGAAAATGTTTATCAATCCATAGTTGTAACGGAATTCAATATCCAGTTTATACCTGCCAAAAACAGGGAACTGTATTCCGCCACCCAATACCCATCCCCAATCAATATCTTTTATATAACCTTCAATGTCGTCATAAACATGCGTTTCAATTAAAGTATAACGATTATCCCTGCTGTACTCATTTATGGCTATTCCCGTACAACGAGCATTCAGATTTAATCCTGCATATGGACCGGTATTAAAATAAAATGAAACAGGATTCCCAAAACGGGCATTATACAGCAGGGGAATTAGCAGGTAATCGATATCAATCTTTGTGTCCACCTCATCTATAGGATAATCACCAGGTACATACCTGAAGTAGAAATCACTTGAATCCTGCATCTTGTAACCCTTTCGTTCAAATAACACATCAGTTTGCAGGGAAGAATTTTCATTATACCGGTAAACCAGTGATATACCTGTTGAAAAACCATTCCTGACAGAATAACTGTTATTGTGTTGATCTCCTATATTTCGGGATAAATTCAAACCTCCCCTAACTTTTAAAAACATCCTTTGTTCCGGGGGATCTTTACCGGAATTTTCAGGGTTGAGCTTTTTATTGTTTTTAAATAATCCGGAATAACCTATTCCGAATGTTAGCTCAGTTGCGCCATTTTTACCATTGACGGTTTTTATGAAATTCCGTCTGCCGTAGAAATACCGGCCGTTTAGATATACATGGAAATTTTTGTTCAAAGGATATGAAACACCCGTTGAAAAAAAGTATCCAAAATCATGTTTTGAAGGTTCCGGATTATATTCCGGATAAGAATAAACGGAAGATGACAATGGATAGTTAATGTATGGGATTCCACCGCTATAATCATAGTTACCTAAGAACGAAAAGTAAACACCTGCTGACAGCTCGAATTGGAAACGGGTCGGTGTTGTAAATTTCACATATATTGGGATACGATAAAAACTGAAATCCCATTTTTCCCATGACGGTGGGTGATCAATTATAGATTGTTTAAAGGGAATGAGGTAATTATTACTCGGCTGATATTGATATCCTTTATAATCATAAGATAAGGCTGTAAAATCCAACTCTGTTTGAAATGAAAGTAATCCCTTAAATGAATAATTGAAAAATATACCAGATACAGGACCTGGCTTGGCTTGCCATTTTCCTGTTGTGAGTTCTCCATGCAGATTGGAAAAATTGACACCACTCATGAGTCCGGTAGTGAATTTTTGAGGATAACCGGGTAAGGAATAGCCAAACAGGGCTACTATACTCAGCATAACTATAATATACTTCATGTGGTGTTTATTACTAAGATACTTTTTAACTCAGAAAGGTTGCGTTACCCGGAAAAAAAGTATTAAAAACTTGCTTCCCATTAAATAAGTTTAACTGATTTGTTGAATTTTTTGAGTCGTACTGATCTCAAAATTCATTAACTTTGTAAAAAATGTTTAGTATTTACGTCAAGTTATATTCCTTTTGAAAACATCGATTCTCACCAGGGCAGAGAAAAAAGATATTCGTGAAAAATATGCTGATCTTCTCCGGCATTGTGCCCGTTGTCACAAAAAAGGGGATAAGGATATGATACAGAGAGCTTTTGATCTTGCCTATGAAGCTCACAAAGACATGAGGAGAAAGTCGGGAGAGCCCTATATTATCCATCCGATAGCCGTAGCAAAAATTGTTACTCACGAAATAGGCCTGGGTGCAAAATCTATAACGTGCGCTTTATTACATGATGTGGTCGAAGATACAGATTACACCCTGGAGGAAATTAAAAATCATTTCGGTGAAAAAATTGCCTCTATCATTGATGGTTTGACAAAAATCGCCGGGGTGTTTGATCAAAAATCCTCTCTGCAGGCAGAAAACTTCCGGAAGATACTGCTTACCCTTTCTGATGATGTCAGGGCTATCCTCATCAAATTAGCTGACCGGCTTCACAACATGCGCACCCTCGACTCCATGCCCCCTAACAAGCAGATGAAAATAGCAGGTGAAACCACATACCTGTATGCCCCCCTTGCCCATCGTCTGGGTTTATATGCTATTAAAACCGAACTTGAAGACCTGTCTTTGAAATACCATCACCCTAAGATCTATCATGAAATCGGAAAGAAGATTAAAGACAACGAAAAAAGACGTTTAGCTACCATCAATCAATTCTCACTTCCAATTACTCAAAAACTCAATAAAAACCACATAAAGTTCAGTATAAACGGCCGGCCCAAATCCATTGCTTCGATCTGGAATAAAATGCAAAGAAAGAATGTTCCCTTCGAGGAAGTTTATGACCTGCTTGCCATTCGGATTATTTTTGAGCCAAAGCCCAGAATTCCGGAAAAAACAATGTGCTGGAGCATTTATTCCTTAATTACCGATATATACATTCCTAAGCCAGACCGCATCAGGGATTGGGTAAGCCAGCCGAAGGCAAATGGATACGAGGCCCTCCATGGCACTGTTATGGGTCCCCATGGGAAGTGGGTTGAAATACAAATGAGATCAACACGGATGGACGAAATCGCTGAACGGGGATATGCTGCACATTGGAAATACAAAACTGGCAGTAATCAAGAACGTGAATTGGATAAATGGATCAAGAAAATCCGTGAAATGCTTGAAAGCCCGGAATCCAATGCATTGGAATTTCTCGATGATTTTAAAATGAATCTATTCGCGTCTGAAATTCTTGTATTCACTCCAAAAGGCCATATTAAGACCCTGCCAACAGGATCAACAGCTCTTGATTTTGCTTATGATATTCATACCGAAATTGGAGATAAAGCAATTGGTGCAAAAGTGAATTATAAACTGGTTGGTGTAAGCCATAAATTAAACAGCGGAGATCAGGTTGAAATACTCACTTCCGACATACAGCAACCCCAGTCTGAATGGTTAACATTCGCTAAAACAGCAAAAGCTAAATCCAGTATCAAAAATGCCCTTAAAACTGAAACAACAAACAGAATTGAAAAAGGTAAACAAATACTTGAACTAAAATTAAAGGAATTCAATTTGCTGCCCAGTTCCCGGATTTTTAAAAAGTTACTTCCCTCCTACGAAGTTCTAAACAAAGATGAGTTGTACAGCAAAATTGGAACCGGTCTGATTTCACTGGACGATCTGCAAAAAGTACTTAGAAAAAAGTCCAAGAAAAAATTGATCAGATACTGGCAGCTTCAGTTTTCCAAATCCGCTAAATCAGAAGAAAACAAAGAAGATATTGAAATTAAACCCGTAGAAAAAGAAAAGTTCGATTTTAAAAGACCTTTTATTTTACGTGAGAATATCGACAAAACAGAGTCATTATATACCATAGCAAAATGCTGCAATCCAATTCCCGGTGATGACGTTATAGGCTATAAAACCCCTAACGAAAACATTGTCATTCACAAATCAAAATGCCCAAAAGCCATCAAATTAATGTCAAGTGAAGGAAACCGTATTGTATCAGCTAAATGGACTACCCATAAAATTTTATCCTTTCTCACCAGAATCAGGATAATGGGAATTGATAAAATTGGCATGTTCAACGAAATCTCTAATTTGATTTCGAAGGAACTAAGTATAAATATGCGTACCATCAATATAGAAGTTCACGACGGTATTTTCGAAGGAATATTTGACCTCTATGTACATAACACCAAAGACCTCAATAATCTAATAATGAACCTCATAAAAATCAAAGGAATAGACTCCGTCCGCCGCATTGAAACCATCGAAGGGTAGTCTCTTTAAATTTATTCTAAATTATATATGGTTTTAAAAAAATATATATATATTTGGTTTGTTATCTTTAATTAGACTAATTATGATTAATGAAGATACAAAACAAACCGTAAAACAGATATTTACAGAGTATCTTGAAAAAAAGGGACACCGGAAGACTCCTGAGAGGTATGCTATCCTTGATGAGATATATTCAAGAAGCGGGCATTTCGATATTGAATCATTGTACATTTTTATGAAAAATAAAAATTACAGGGTTAGCCGGGCTACTTTATATAACACAATAGAACTTCTATTAAATTGCAACCTCGTTGTTAAACATCAGTTTGGTAAAAATATTGCTCAATTTGAAAAAGCTTATCAATGTAGTCAGCACGATCATTTAATCGATACCGAAACCGGCAAGGTTATTGAATTTTGTGATCCACGAATCTATGAAATCATTAAGACAGCCTGTGAATTAAATAACTTCAAACCATTATATCATTCTTTATACATTTATGGGACAACCAATTCAAGTCCTAAAAAAACAAAAAAAAATATTGAAAAATATTGAAAAATATTTCATATAAAATCCCTCAATCGAGGGATTTTTTTTTATCCACCATTCTTTTATATCCATTCATTTTGGTAAAAAAAAATTGTATCTTCATGCGCTATTTTTCAAGAAATTATCAGGATAATGAAAATCGATGTATTGCTGGGACTTCAATGGGGTGATGAAGGAAAAGGTAAAATTGTTGATTTCCTGACCCCGAAATATGATGTTATTGCCCGGTTTCAAGGTGGGCCTAATGCAGGTCATACGCTGGAAATAAAAAACATCCAGCATATCCTTCACAACATACCTTCCGGTATCTTTCACAAGGAAAAACTAAATATTATTGGAAACGGTGTGGTAATTGATCCACTTATTTTTAAAGAAGAAATTGATTCTATTAAAAAACTTGGAATTGACTTAAGCGAAAATCTTATTATTTCGAAAAAGGCCCATTTAATCCTTCCGACCCACAGGATTCTCGATGCGGCATCCGAAGCAGCCAAGGGAAAAATAAAAATCGGATCAACTTTAAAAGGAATCGGACCTACATATATGGACAAAACCGGTCGTAATGGAATCAGGGTGGGTGATATTATCAGGCAGGATTTCAAAAAAAAATACACTTTCCTGGTAAAAAAACATCAGGAAATTCTAAAACTTTACGATTTTTTTTATCAATTGTCCGACTATGAAAAGGGCTGGTTTGAAGGTGTCGAAACCATAAAGAAATTCAACATTGTTGACAGTGAATATCTGATCAATAATTACTTGGAAGAGGGCAGGGCAATACTTGCCGAAGGTGCACAGGGGACTCTTCTCGATATTGATTTTGGATCGTATCCGTATGTTACCTCTTCTAATACTGTTAGTGCCGGAGCCTGCACAGGTCTGGGTGTGGCTCCAAACAAAATTGGAGAGATTATTGGCATTTTCAAGGCATATTGCACCAGGGTTGGTGGAGGGCCATTCCCAACAGAACTGATCAATCCAACGGGTGAAGAACTCAGGAAAAGGGGTGCTGAATTTGGCGCCACAACGGGCAGACCACGTCGATGCGGATGGTTGGACATGGTTTCCCTGAAATATTCGATCATGCTTAACGGGGTTACTCAGTTGATCATGACCAAGGTAGATGTCCTGAATCTTTTTAAGATCATTAACATTTGTACAGGATATAAAATTGAGGGTAAAACCATCGATTATTTCCCATACGATGTTGAAATTGAAATTGAACCAATTTATACTGAATTCAAAGGATGGAATCAGGATCTCTCTAATGCAACATCATTTGATAAACTTCCCGTTGAATTGCTTAAATACATTTCCTTTATTGAAAAAGAAGCCGGTGTACCCATTAAGATCATTTCAATAGGCGCTGAACGGGAACAAACAGTTTTTAATTAAATTAATCCTGCTTATTCGGTAGTTCAAGATCCTGACCTGAAATACGATTTTCCCGTTTAAGTAAAAATGCAAAAAAGAGTCCGGCTATTCCCAGAACAACGAGCAGTAGTATGGTTAGGGTATAATCATAAGTAGCCACTCCTTTATTTACCATTTCAGCCGTAATTCCCGGATTGGTTTTATCCAGTACTATACCCATAATAATAGGTACCAGCAATAATCCAAAGTTTTGAATGGTAAACATGGTGCCGTAAGCAGTACCTAATCTTTTTTCATGCACAATTTTAGCAACTGCCGGCCACATGGCAGCAGGAACCAGGGAAAAAGCAACACCGAGGAAAAACAGCGGTAAGTAGGGAGTTAAATTAGTCAGTGAAAGAGTTAAATGAACAATTATCAATAACAGGGAGCCAAATATCATCAATGTGGCACTTCTGCCTTTAAAATCACACCACCACCCAAAAATAGGTGTAAACACAATGGTTCCGAAAGGAAGTATGGTAACAATGGTTCCGCTAATCTCTACCGGTATACCAAACTTATTTACCAAAAGATCGGTAGCATAGGGTATAAATGGAAAAACAGCTGAATAAAAAGTCACACATAACAATGTAATGTAAATAAAAGCACGGTTTGAGAATAATTTTTTCAAATCAGCCAATTGTAATTTCTCAGTTTCACCGGTTGTTTTGGCTTCCCTGATCTGCCGGTCATACCGGATATCGAATAATGTAAACACTAAAAAAGAAATAGATCCAATAATCATTAACATGAAGCCGAACCAACCTGCTGTAGTCCATCCAGACTGAAATTCAATTAGTCGTGGAGAAAGCATTAGAACACTTGCTGTTCCGAACCGGCCAAATGCAAGACTAATGGAAAATGCCAAAGCTAGTTCCTTTCCCTTAAACCATTTAGCTATGATTTTATTTAATACTACATAAAATGTTTCGGCACCCAGGCCAAACAAAATCCGTCCGAGTATCATCATTTTGAGTTCCGTAGAGTAAGCATTCCAAAACGTCCCAAAGAGATTATAACCTAAAGCTCCGGGTTTATAGATTTCACTGGAACCATAGGCGGTTCCAAAAGTTCCGATAATCATAAATGCCAGAAATAAAAAACTGGTTTTCCGGATACCCCACCGGTCAAGGATAATTCCGCCAAAAAATGCCATAAATAAAAAGGAATTCGTGAGGGAATATGCACCGTTCATTATACCATATTCCGCATTCGTCATACCGACTTCAGCCTGAAGGGTGGTTTTAATGGAAGAATATACATCGTAGAAATAATAACTCGCAAACATCATCATGCTAAACAGAACCAATACGGTCCACCGGATTAATGCAGATTCTTTTAATGTTTTAGTGATTTCAGTCATAAAAAGTTAATTAAACGTATCGGAATTTTAAAATTGTTTATTGATTTACAATAAGTTATGTATATAATAAAACTTTTCTTATAAAAGGCTAAGGCTGAGGCTAAGGCTAAGGTTTCTTAGCCTTTCCAAGGGAGT
>DAOVQI010000367.1 GCA_030628785.1 Bacteroidota bacterium | reverse complement strand
TTTCGATTTGGTCAAACTCTTCCCCTTTCACTTCCACAACAAAAGGTGCTTCTTCCGTACCCAGTGTTTGTTGGAGAGCGCTTTCACTCTGAATAAACCGCACTTCCATATCAGTTATGTCCTTCAGGATATTGCTTATTGCTGCAATAAAACTACCTGAAGATTCCTGACGTTCTTTTTTTAAGATAATTTTTATGGATGCCGTATTTTCATCTTCAAAAACCGATTCCTCATCCTCGCTTATGTCGGTAGTAGGTCCTACCTGACTGTACATTGTTTCCAGTTCATTACCTATGAGTGTAACAATAATATTTTCAATTTTCTGAACGGTTTGTGAAGTACGTTCAAGGGTAGTCCCTTCCGGCAGCTTCAGTTCAATGGAAAATTCATATGTTTCTGTTTTTGGTATATATTCACTGCCTACTACAGGGACCAGTATTACGGCCGTTCCTACCATTGCTACAGCCGATACAATGATCAGCCATTTTTTAGTCAGAAGTCTTGACAGAAACAACGGGTACCAGTTAAAGTGAACCGATTTGGTTTTCTTCTGTATTTTCCGTTTGCCAAAAAAACGAGTAAAAAGTACGGGGATTACAAGAATGGCAACAAATAAGGATGATAATAATGAGAATGCAACGGTCCATGCTTCATCCTTAAATAACTCACCTGAGGCACCATGGAGGTATACAATTGGTAAGAATACCACGATGGTTGTAAAGGTGGAAGCCGTTATTGCACCGCCGACCTCAGCCGTTCCTTGTATGGCTGCATCCTTCACCGACATGCCTGCTTCAAGGTTCCTGAAAATGTTTTCCATCACCACAATGGCATTGTCGACCAACATCCCTGCACCTAATGCCAAACCGCCCAATGTCATGATGTTTAAAGTCAGTCCATTGAAATACATTAAATTAAAGGTGGCTATAATGGAAACAGGGATGGCAATACTTACTATTGCAGTTGTGCCTATGCGCCGGAGGAAAACAAAGATTACAAAAATGGCAAAAAGAATACCGAATAGTGCTGTTTCTTTTACTTCATTTATCGCGCTGGTGATAAAATTACCCTGGTTTTGAACAATAGTAAATTCATAACCGGGCAATGCTTTTTTCATACCGGCAAGTGCTTCCTGTAACCCTGTCACTGCTTTAACCGTATTAAACTTCTGTTCTTTATAAATGGATAATCCGATACAACGTTTTTGATTGATCCTGACAATGTTAAGTGGATCTATATTTCGAAATTCAACCTTTGCAACATCCTTCAGGAATACAGGCACCTTTCCGGTGGATGAATTTTCATTGATATCATTTTGTCGGAAGCCGATAATAATATTGCCAATGTCTTCAATATCTTCAAAAACACTGATACCTTTTATTACATACCGGACACCCATTTCCTCAATGGATCCGCCTGAAACATTCCTGTTAAAATTCTGTATCTGCCTTGTAATATCATCCATTGTCAGGTTAAAGGCATCCAAAAGATAATTATCGGTATTGATAATAACCTCACTCTCTTCCTGTCCTGATAACTTCACATCGGCAATACCTTCGAGCCGGATCAGTTCGTTTCGTATATAATTTTCAGCGGTTTTCCGCAATTCGTCCATATTGTCAATCGACTGATGGGTAAGCCCTACAACCATCACCGGTGCAGCATTTGGATCGTGTTGTGTAATATTAAGTTCCTCAATGTCTGAATTCTGACTATAGTTGGTAAGTTCTTTCTGCAAATCGAGGAAGGCTTCGTCCATATCTTTGTTCCATGCATATTCCACGGTAATCTGGGCAGAACCAACCCTGCAAATCGATGAAACCTGAATAACGTCCTTTTGTCTGATGGCCAGAGATTCAATATTATCAACGTATTGTTTTTCTAATTCCTCCGGAGGCCGCTCACCCACCTTTAATTCGATAAAGATGCGCGGGTTATTCAAATCGGGGAACAGATCGATACCCAATTTCCCAAATGAAATATACCCAAGCAGAAGTATTGCCAGTACAAGCATCAAAATGGTAATTGGATAATCGACAGAAAATTGGACAAGCTTTCTCATAGAGGATTTATATTACAATAGTTCGAAAAGAATCCAGCACTTACTTAATTATCTTCACTTTGGTTTGATTACCCAGGGTCTCAAATCCATCGATTATCAGGCGATCATTTGGTTTTAAACCCCGAATTACTTCGACTTCGTCAGGGTTTTCCAATCCGGTTGTGATAACCCGTTCCATAGCTGCACCTCGTAGCACAATAAACACGGTTTTACCCCTTTGTTTGGATAAAATGATATCTTTTGAAATGACAATTGAACTGTCCTTACGGGCCACAATAATATCGGCTTTCACAAACATGCCCGGGCGCATGACGGTTTTCGGGTTGTTGATCAGGAGGGTAGCTTTGAACGTCCTGGATTCTTCGTTAATGGCAGGAGAAAGCTGGGTGATCTTACCCGACAATGTGTCCTCGGGTAATGTATAATGGGTGATCCGGGCAATCTGATTTACTTTCAAAATAGCAAAGTTCTTTTCAGGTAAATTAACTTCCATATATAATTTTTGATAATTCATAATCGTCACCATAGACAAATTAGCTTCAACTTTTGTGTCTTCCGTATAATACGGAAGATCGATGATAACGCCGCTGAAAGGTGCCTTAATTCTCATCTTGGCCAATTGGATTTTTGCATTTTCGTAAGCATATTGTGCATTGATATAGTCCACTTCGGCATTCTTTAATTCCCTTAAGGTTACACCACCTTTCTCGTAAAGTGATTGTTGTTTTTCAAATTCCCGTTTTGAAATGTCAAGGTTAAGCTCCTGAGATGCAATCTTGATGTTGTTTTCGTACTCTTCGTCTTTAAAAAGGATAATTTCCTGGTCTTTATTCACAAAATCGCCTAACATATAAGGTCGTCCGGTCTTAGAGTTTTTCAAGATATAATAATATCCGGATATTTGGGATTTAAGCGTAACTTCCTTTACCGACAGGACAGTTCCGGTTGTGGTAATGAATTGTTCGATGGCTTTTGGCTTGATTTCTTCAACGGAAACCGGAACGGCAATGTCTGTATCCAGGTTGGATTCCTGATTTCTGCAAGCTACGATGAATAAAACGCCTAAAACAGGAAGGAGTATTTTATGTTTCATGTTAAAATATTTTAGTTATTTAAAATGTATCGGAATTTACTCACTTCGTTCATGAGATCGCTATCGCTAAGTTCAAATTTGTCTGTTGATTTACAATAAGTTATGTGTATATAATAAAACTTATCTCATAAAAGGCTAAGGCTGAGGCTAAGGCTAAGGTTTTTAACTTCTCCATGGGAGTTCTGTGGACAAATTATATCTAATTACTACCCTTTTATGCTGATTTTTAAAATATTAAACACATTTTTTCTATTATAATTATCTAATGTGTT
>DAOVQI010000094.1 GCA_030628785.1 Bacteroidota bacterium | reverse complement strand
TTACTATGGATTCTGCTGACTTCTCCCTGATCTCAGTGACATCAGTGGAGATCTCCATGGGTAAGCCCTATTCATGACTTTCTCGCTTATACCTGTTGCATCTACTTGAATGGATTCCGTATAAGTATCGGGCTTCGTGAATATAGGCTCACTTACCCTCCATCCCTGCCTAATGCACTTCCTGTTCGTCAGGTCAGCGGTTTGCTATGGGCTTCCTTCAGACATTGCCTCGCGGTAATGCCCTTGCCTTTCGCTAATGCTTCCCCTTATCGGGCGCATTCGGGACTTTCACCCTATAGTCATGGGGCATGCCATGCACACCTGATATGTATTACCCTTTCAGGGTAAATATTGAAATAAGAACCTCAAGTTATGAAATATTTCTATAAATGTCAGATAATTAGTGATTTTGATTGAGTCTGAAAAATTTAATCGGACACTACTGAATTTAAATCTTAAATAATAAAACAGGGAACCAAACCACAACTATTATAGCTTAAAATTCCAAAGATCCTTCAATCTCGACTAACAGGTCATCCCTGCAGATATCTGAAACCAGGTACTGGAAATTCTCACTTTTAAATTGCTTTTCACAAATAGCTTTAACAGCGCTGATATCTTTTTGGTGTTTTACATAGGTTCTGATATATGAAAAACTTTTCTTCTCCGGATTAAGATGTAAACCAATGCTTTTCAAATTTTCTACAGAGATCAGGTTTTTTATATTCTCAATGGTAACCAGTGTCTGTTTTTCAATGTTTTTTTTATCCACTATATTTTCGCCCAAAATAGCAGCGGTCCCTGATACATATATTCTGGCTGCATTAAGAGTTTGTAATACTTTTCCCCGTTCAAATTTTGGCGATGTTTTTTTTGACGACTCGTTTAACAACTTTCCAACCAAAACTTTTTCAGAATATTCAAAAGCATCGATCTGCCCCGGATTTTTAATGGGTTTTATGGTAAGTTTTTGTGAAGGGGATACAGCTATAAAATCAATTACAACACCCCCGGTATCCATACCAATACCGGTGGCCGACGGATAACCATTGACAAATTCACTTTTTCGGTAGAAAGAAGACCTTACATCATTAAAAATTTGATAATGCTGCCGTTCGGATACCTTTTCAATTATTTTAGTGATATTCTCAATATAATTCCATTGTCTTACAACATCAGAGAAAGCCAAATCCTCAAAGTCAAGGATTTTTTCCATCAGCATAAAAGCCCCCATAGCTTTCTCATAAAAACTGTCCTGACGCTTTACGGTTAACCCGGCTGCATACACTTCTTTAAAATCAGGATGTTGAACAACTGTATATGAAACCTTATCCAAAGATCTGTAAATTACTTCAGTCTTATTTGAAAAATCAGCCAGGAAAAAAACTTCCATGGTAACATGTTTTCCGTTTTCAGGAGCCTGAGCAATAAAGCTTGTTGCCGGTAAAAAGGCTCCATAAAATTGTTGTATCTGTCCTTCCAAAACATCGACAATTTTATCATATTCATCCTGATGACTAACTTTCAGAAAAAAAGTCTGTTTAAGAGTATTTTTTTTACCCAGGTTTTTTAAGATTATTTGTTCCTCCAGTTGTAGTAAACAATCATCTAATTGTTCCTGAAGTGTAAAGCCCTGCCTTGGTATACAGTATATTACTAATGTTTTCAATGAATTATGGTTTTGATAGAATCGATAAATGTACAAAAATTCCGGCAAAACCAATGGATCCCCCTAGTGCGGGAGCGGATGGTTTTAAAAAAAATAATTCTTTTTATCGGTAAAAATTTATTTCTTTAGGAATTAGATAGAAAAAATTTTATTTGATTAACATGCGTTCGATAAAATATTAAAAAATCCTATAAACCTTTCAGCTGTGAATAGACAATCAATTACTGCCCCGGCCAAACCCAAGCGTTTAATATCGCTGGATGCATTGCGGGGTTTTACTATAGCGGCTATGGTTATCGTAAATGATCCCGGTTCGTGGAGTCATGTATATTCGCCCCTAAGCCATGCCGAATGGAACGGATGTACTCTTACCGACCTGGTCTTTCCTTTCTTTCTTTTTATTGTTGGTGTTTCCATTGCTTTAGCCTATTCCAGGCGGCTGGAAGCTCACCTACCCAAAAAAGATATCTATAAGAAAATTATTTTTCGAACGATTAAAATATATTTACTGGGCCTGTTTTTGTGGTTATGGCCTGATTTCGATTTTGGAACTATCCGGTGGGCTGGTGTTCTGCAACGGATCTCTGTGGTATTCCTTGTTTGTGCTTTACTGTTCCTGAACACCAATTGGAAAACCCAGATAAAGATTGCGGGCAGTATTCTGGTAGCCTACTGGATTTTAATGGCTTACATTCCTGTGCCCGGTATCGGGGTGCCCGACCTTGGAGGACCCGAAAAAAACTGGGCACACTGGATCGACAGCGTTCTGCTTCCGGGTGTGATGTGGCAAAAAACATGGGATCCCGAAGGAATTCTCAGTACTTTCCCAGCCATTGTTTCCGGGATTAGCGGGATGCTTGTCGGCAGGCTGATCCTTACGGTGAAGGATGAGAATAAAAAACTTGTATGGCTGTTCTTCACCGGGTTTGCCATGTTTGTCGCCGGAGGGATCTGGAACTGGGTCTTCCCATTAAACAAAAATATCTGGTCAAGTTCATATGTTTTGTACACTTCAGGACTTGCAACCCTGGCTTTAGCTGCACTGATCATCATTGTGGATGTATGGGGTTATACTAAATGGACGCATCTCGGCCGGGTGTACGGAGCCAATGCCATTACTTCATATGTGCTGGCAGGTATGCTGACACTGGTATTTTACAGTAGTATATTCGGCGGAGCCTCACTCAACGGTTTATTTATGGATTCCATGACCGGTATTGGTATAGCGGCAAAACTGGCTTCCCTGATGTATGCCGTAATATACACGCTTATTATCTATATCCCGTCTTATATCCTGTACCGGAACAAAATTTTCATCAAAGTCTGAACCATATAATGAAAGCCGATAATTTGAAACGCATCATTACACTTTGCTTTTTCTTTATTTTCTTTCAGGACATGGAACATCCTGTCGCTCAAACGCTTTCAATCGTTTCTGTAACCGAATCACTCGAATTCACCTCTTCAGATTTGCCTATTATAGTGATCGATACAGATGGACAGGAAATTGTCGATGAAATCCGTATTGTAGCCGACATGGGGATTATTGACAATGGAAAAGGACAGAGGAATTATATTACCGATCCTTTTAATGATTATAATGGAAGAATTGCTATCGAGCTGAGAGGAAGTGCGACATTGTACTATCCCAAAAAGCAGTATCGTTTTGAAACACAGGATTCTTTGGGCAACAATCTTAATGTCTCCCTTCTTGGCTTGCCTCCCGAGAATGATTGGATTTTTTATGGACCTTATGATGATCAATCTCTGATTCGAAATGTATTGGCGTATAAATTATCTAATGATATTGGAAGGTATGCCAGTCGAACCCGGTTTTGTGAGCTTGTGCTTAATGGTGATTATCGTGGCCTTTATGTATTGATGGAAAAAATAAAGCGAGACAAAAACCGTGTGGATATTTTACGCATGGATCCATCAGATACAACCGGCGATGCACTTACAGGCGGATATATTATCAAGATTGATAAGGTAAGTGGCGAAAACGTTGGCATATGGCAGTCATCCATGGGCACCCCCTATCAATACCACTATCCGAAAGCAGACGTGATAGTTCGTAAGCAAAGAGAATATATTAAGAATTTTATGGACGAGTTTGAATGGGTGATGGGTGGGGCTGATTATGCTGATCCGGTAAATGGATATTTTAAATACATTGATCTGGATTCTTTTGTGGATCATTTCATCATAAATGAGGTCTGTAAGAATGTTGACGCGTATAGAATCAGTGCTTTTTTGTACAAAGACCGCGACAGCAACGCTGGAAAACTTGTTGCAGGTCCAATCTGGGATTTTAATCTCAGTTTCGGAAAAGCCTGGTTCCAGGAAGATCTGTTTCTGATAGCGGGTTGGCAGGTAGATTACAATTCTCATCGTTCATGGGACTCGTTTAAGGTTCCGTTCTGGTGGGAGAAATTAAGTCGTGATTCAACCTTCGTGGACAGGTTACAAACAAGGTGGAATGAATTGAAAAATGGAATTTTGCAAAAGGAGAACATGCATCGTATCATTGACAGTTTAATTGGTTCATTGTCCGAAGCAAGGTTAAGAAATTTTGAAAGATGGCCGGGATCAGCAGGGGATCATTCGTATACAGATGAGATTTATATGATGAAGCAGTGGATTGATTCACGGATGGCATGGATTGATGCTAACCTGGGTTACCTCCTGCCAAAAAATGTTTTAATCCCTGGAAAATTTCTCCTCAGACAAAACTATCCTAACCCATTTACCTCAACTACAAAAATCGGATTTGATTTGCATTTTGATTCCCGGGTAAAAATTGAATTATTCAATATCAACGGACAAAAGGTTATCGAACTGTTGGATTCAAGAAAACCTGCCGGTTATCATATCATTGAATTTAACGCTGGCGATTTACCTGCTGGTATATACTTCTACAGATTGAGAACCGGGTATTTTGAGGATATAAAGAAGATGATATTACTGAAATAATGTTGAAAAACCACCTTCAACCATCGAAGCTGTTTAACCTGATCAATTACCTGCGGTGAGCTTCACTCCCTGTCTGTCCGGCTTTGCTCCGCTGAAGCTACGCGAAAGCGATGCAGGTAGGGGTTCCGGTTCATAAATTAATCAGGTTTGGATATATTGAACGATTATGGTAATTTTATTTTTTGCCCTTCATAAATGAGTGATCAATACGTTTGAAACGATTATATACGTATGAAAAAGACATTCAAAATCTTATCAGTTGTACTAATTTTTGTAATTATTGCAATTTTATGGTTCTTTTGGAGGGCTCGTGACCGGTATCCCGGCTATGAAATTAATTTAAGCATAAACAATGCCGAGGAGGGATTAATAAAAGCCGGTTTCGCTGCTATTCCTGTCACACCTGTACTGGAAGATACCTGGGTGGATGTAAACAACGACTTTCAATTCAAAAAAAAAGACGGTGATACATGGGAAGACAGGAACGGGAATGGCAAATTCGATGCATGTTGGATAGCCGGTTTTCATGGTAGCAGGGCAGCACAAGTTATTCATGATGACCTATGGGCAAGGGCTGTTGTTGTTGACGATGGGAAAACACGATTAGCCATGGTTTCAGTTGATGTAATCGGACTTTTTCATACTGATGTAATTGAGATCCGGGCTTTAATTCCCGAAGATGCCGGGATCACGTATACAACTGTTTCAAGCACACATACTCACCAGGGACCTGATTTACTGGGGCTGTGGGGACCGCACCACTTTAAAACCGGGGTAAACAAAGCATATAAAGCAAGGGTTATTTCAACAGCAGCTAAGGCAGTTTTTAAGGCAAGTAAAAATATGCGTCCCGCTAAATTGCATTTTGCTGTTAATCCAAATGACGCTTCTGCATTAGTCGCTGATACACGCGACCCTCAGGTCTTTGACAATGCAATTAAAATAATGCATGTTATAGATGCTGAGACCGATACTACCCTTGGGATTCTCGTTAATTGGGGGTGTCACCCTGAAACAACATGGAACGAACACCTCCGGATAAGCTCTGATTTCCCGCATTACCTGAGGTTTTACCTGGAAAATGGAATAAAAAAACCCGACAGCGTCATCATGAAAGGTTATGGTGGAACAGCTGTTTTTATCGCCGGATGTATCGGAGGATTAATGACAACATCACCGGATATTACCATAACCGATCCTGTTTCAAAAAGAAAATTTTCTGAGCCTTCTTTTCAGAAGGCTGACGCCCAGGGCAAAAACCTGGCAATGTTAATAGATAGTACGCTCAGGACATCAGGAGATACGATAACAAAAACAAGTATTCAATTACATGCAAAAACCATTAAATTGCCAATAGATAATAATGTACTAAAACTGGGTGTTATATTAAAGGTGATTGATCGGGGTTTTTACGACTGGTATAAAGTACTTGTCCCTACAGTGAAAAGCGAAATTGCTGCTTTTACAATTGGTGATGCCTTTTTTATGACTGTTCCGGGTGAGATCTATCCTGAAATTGTTTATGGTGGAATAGAGGCTCCGGAAGGTCAGGATTTTAATACCAAACCTGTTGAGGTGCCTCCACTTGAAAGCATGATGCCAGGCACATACCATTTTATTTTGGGATTGACGAATGATGAGATCGGATATATCATACCCAAAAGTGAATGGGATAGAAAACCTCCCTATTTATACGGTTCATCCAGTGAACATTATGGTGAGATCAATTCCTTAGGCCCTGAAACAGCACCGATATTACATTCTGCACTAAAAGAAGTTTTATCTGGTTTCTAAAGGTTTGAGAAGCCATTCGTGAGAATAGTTCTTAAACCTAACCTTATATTCAGGTAATGAAATCTTCCGGTACACCCATTAGCCGGCTGACATCTTTAATCTTTTCTGCAACATTAAATCCTGAAGTACAACTTATGGTACATTCCCTGCAGTTTTTGCATGGATCCTCTGGAAGATCAAGTGATACAAGCAGATCATGTGCTTTTTCCAGGTTCCTGTATCCATAAGTATACATGTATGCTCTCATCAGGTCAGGAACAGGCAGGTGATTTCTGCACAGATCAAGACATTTGTTACATCCGTTACAATATAATGATGCTGTAGTTGCGCCAGCCTCAAGATCTTTCTTTTCTTCATCCGTCAGCTCAGGGTTTTCCATAATACCAAAACTCTCCTCCAACATATCAAAGCTGGTAAAACCAGGTATGCTGGTATGGACATTGGGATTCTGCAGAGCCCATTTCAGAGCAGCTTTTGTATTTACCGGGTGTTGCCTTTCCTTGTCGTAAAATCCTCCTGCCATTGTCTTCATGGCAATAATCCCCAATCCTGCCTTCGCTGCTTTATTAATCGCCTCATTTAACTTCTCCATATGATCCTGTTTGAAATTATACGCTGTCAGCACTACATCCAGAACACCACTTTCTACCGCAGCCTCGATCAGTTCCGGTTCATTCCTGTGAACAGAAATTCCAAGAAGTTTTGCTTTCCCTGCTTTTTTCAATTTTTTCATGGCTTTCATTGTTGGTTCATGAAATAATGCTTCTTTGGTTGGAGGCATATGATGGAAAAGGATATCAACATGCTCTAACCTAAGCCGTTCAAGGCTTATCTTAAACTTCTCCAAAAACGCCTCCTCAGTCGCTTCTTCGGAATACATACCTGTTTCCCTGTCCAATCCCGGCGGATGGATCTTTGTAGCGATAGTAAACGAATCACGTGGATAATCCTGCAAAAGTTTACCAAGCATTTCTTCGTTCCTTCCCTCCTGGTATCCATGAGCTGTATCCAGATGTTTAATACCTTTTTCAAGAGCAGCTTTAACCAGATTCGGATTATCTGCCCTCATTACTCCCATATTAACAATGGGTAATTTCATCCCTGTCTTTCCGAGAGTCCTGTAAATAATCTTTTCATTTTTCTCTTCTTCAGTAGTTTCCGTTTTTATCGTTCCGGCTAATACGTTCTGACCCACAACAAGACCTGTGGCACCAATTACAGAAGATTTCAGAAATCCACGCCGATTAAGTTTGTTTTGTTTTTTCATTGGTATTTGATTTTATATGACCATCTGTGCGGTCAATTATTCTGTTTAGTTCCAGGTTATTGTAATTATCTTAAATAATTTACGGCCAAAATAATTATTAAGTTGCATAGAAACAATTTAAACTATCAATTCCGGTTTTCCAACTACTTTTAAACATTGTTTTCGGTTCTTTGTTATAATACCATTACTTATTGCGTTTTGGCAAAATTTCAATTATTAATCTCTCATACCGTGTTAAAGATGGTTCTCCATTATCAGTAACTTCTAAAATTATATGTGCAGTTTGAGGATAAGAAACTCCTGGTGCAGTAAAGCTTGCCTTAATATTATTTGCATTATTAATCTGCAACCACCCCTTATAACTTCCAACTTCACGGTAGTGCATCCATTCAAAAAATAATTGATCCTGGTCAGGGTCAGTTGATCCTATGGCACTAATTTCAACTCTGTCTCCTTCATAAACAGTTAAATATTCAGGATGATCCAGTTTAGTGGCAGGCGGATGATTGGCTTCATTAAAATCTTTTACACACCAGTCCATACGGCCAGCAAAGTCGTGCTGATAAGCCTCGCGCCAACGCCAGATTGTTGCGTAATTGCTGGTATGATTTTGTTCTGTAACCGGGCTATAAACTTCATCTACAGCATCGGTCCAGATCGGTCGTGTTTCAGGTTCGTAAAACCATTTTTTTGTATCCGGAATATAAAGTTCATACCTACCTCCCCAGCTTCCGTAATCCGGATGCTCCGGATCGCTCAATCCATTGTTTATCAAAAACAAGAACGAAGGTGTATCTCCTTCCATAAGGTATTTCGTCCAGGGGTGTTCCGCACCGAGTGGTCCATGGCTTTTCCGAATATTCTCATCTAACCAGGGATTGTCTACCAGGGTAAAATCAGGACCCTGAAAACGGCCATGAAATTTGTCTCCGGAAATACCTACCCAGGTAGCATAATGGTAACCACCACCTCCATTTTCTTCATATCCAGGGCTCACAATGTAGAACAGTTCAGGAAAGGTTTTTCGCATCCAGGGACCTGTATCATCCTGGTCTGATATAGTGTAAACCCGCAATTTTTGTACAAATTTCTTTACTTTGGCAGGAGAGCGGGTTTCTTTTACTTTCCACAATGCCTGAGCCAGGCAATTGGCACCTCCCCAAATGGGAATCCAAACTGGTCGTGGATCGTCCTCATCAACTACTTTTATGATCCAATCAGATCCTTCCGAATCTTTTCCTTTACCAACAGCATTCATTCCGAAATCAGTATAACCTTTTTTTATCTTTTCTTTGAGATAAACATGGGTAGGATAACCTTGTTCATGCTTCATCAGGTTGTCTCTTACTTTACCATAAGCATCAACAATTTCATGAATACGCCAATCGGCAATTTTATCTCTCTGCCAACATGA
>DAOVQI010000106.1 GCA_030628785.1 Bacteroidota bacterium | reverse complement strand
GGCGGAGCCACTACTGCGGAGCAGTATTTCACAGGGTGAACCTTAGCCTTTTATAAGATAAGTTTTATTACATACACATAACTTATTGTAAATCAATAAATAATTTTGAAATTCCGATACATAATTAATCTCCTTTGGAAATGTCATCAAAAATTAATAAACGTATCAGTTTCGCCTCCATAAAAAGCCAACTTGAGTACCCTGATTTTCTTGAAATACAGTTAAAATCATTCAGCGATTTTTTTCAGCTTGAAACAATAGCCGATAATAGAAAAAAAGAGGGATTATATAAAGTATTTAGCGAGAATTTTCCAATCACCGATACAAGGAATAACTTTGTGCTTGAATTTATCGATTATTCCATTGATCCCCCCCGGTATACAATTGATGAATGTGTCGAACGTGGGTTAACCTATAGCGTTCCACTAAAAGCAAAACTAAAACTATATTGTACCGACCCTGAACATGAGGACTTCGACACAGTGGTTCAGGATGTTTATCTGGGTACCATTCCTTACATGACAAGTCGTGGCACCTTTGTTATTAACGGTGCCGAGCGTGTGATTGTATCTCAATTACATAGATCCCCCGGAGTGTTTTTTGGCCAAAGTATTCATGCCAATGGTACAAAATTGTACTCCGCAAGGGTAATTCCTTTCAGAGGCTCATGGATTGAATTCGCAACCGATATAAACAATGTAATGTATGCTTATATCGACAGGAAGAAAAAATTACCGGTTACGACCCTTTTTCGTGCTATAGGGTATGAAAGCGATAAAGATATCCTTGAGATCTTTGGCCTGGCTGATGAGGTAAAAGTTTCTAAAACCGGATTAAAAAAGATGGTTGGGCGAAAATTGGCTGCAAGGGTTTTAAGAAGCTGGATTGAAGATTTTGTGGATGAGGATACAGGAGAAGTGGTTTCCATTGAAAGAAATGAAGTGATAATTGACAGAGAAACGGTAATAGAATCCGAACATATCGATCAAATCGTTGATTCGGGAACCAAATCTATTCTTATACATAAGGAAGATCATAGATCATCCGACTTTGCGATTATTTTAAATACCCTGCAAAAAGATCCTTGTAATTCAGAGAAGGAAGCGGTTCTTCATATTTACCGTCAGCTACGTAATTCCGAACCACCTGATGATGCTACTGCCAGGGATGTTATCGAAAAATTATTCTTTTCGGATAAACGCTATGATCTTGGTGAAGTCGGACGATTCCGGATCAACAGAAAACTGGATCTTAAAACAGAAATGGACATCAAGGTACTGACTAAGGAAGATATCATTAAGATTATAAAATATCTTATTGAATTAATTAACTCCAAGGCAGATGTTGACGATATTGATCATTTAAGCAACCGGAGGGTTAGGACTGTCGGCGAACAACTCTATAACCAGTTTGGAATTGGTTTGGCACGTATGGCAAGAACTATCAGAGAGAGAATGAATGTAAGGGATAACGAGGTTTTTACTCCGGTTGATCTTATTAATGCAAAAACATTGTCTTCAGTCATCAATTCATTTTTTGGAACCAATCAGTTATCCCAGTTTATGGATCAAACCAATCCATTGGCTGAAATGACACATAAACGCAGGATGTCAGCCCTTGGCCCGGGTGGTTTATCCAGAGAACGTGCCGGATTTGAAGTTCGTGACGTACACTATACCCACTATGGGAGATTATGTCCAATTGAAACACCTGAAGGACCCAATATTGGACTGATATCCTCCTTATGTGTGTATGCTAAGATAAATGATCTTGGATTTATTGAGACACCATACCGGAAGGTTAATAAAGGACAGGTTAACCTGAATCGCGACGGGGTTGTATTTCTTAGCGCTGAGGAAGAAGAGAATAATGTAATAGCACAGGCTAACGCACCATTGAATGAGGATGGAGCTTTCATTAATCCAAGGGTAAGAGCCAGGTATGAAGGTGATTTCCCACATGCCGAAGCAGACAAAGTTGATTTAATGGACGTTGCGCCCAACCAGATTGCCTCTATCGCAGCTTCTCTTATACCCTTCCTTGAACACGATGATGCAAACCGTGCTCTGATGGGATCTAACATGATGCGGCAGGCTGTACCCTTAATTAATCCCGAAGCCCCAATTGTAGGAACCGGTTTGGAGAAGACTATGGTACAGGATTCGAGAATTCTATTCATTGCCGAAGGGGATGGAATTGTTGAATATGTTGACGCAAATGAAATTGTAATCAGGTATTCACGGTCGGATGAAGAAAAATTTGTAAGTTTTGAGGAAGACGTAAAAATTTATTCCCTGCCCAAATATAAGAAGACAAACCAAAATACTTGTGTGAACCTGATGCCTATTGTTAGAAAGGGAGAAAAAGTAACCAAAGGGCAGATCCTAACCGAAGGTTATGGAACCAAGAACGGTGAACTGGCGTTAGGAAGGAACCTCAAAGTTGCTTTCATGCCATGGAAAGGTTACAATTTTGAGGATGCAATTGTCGTATCAGAGAGAGTTGTACGTGATGATGTTTTCACATCCATCCATATTGAAGAATATCTCCTCGAGGTTCGTGATACGAAACGGGGATTGGAAGAATTGACTTCAGATATTCCCAATGTCAGTGAAGAAGCCACCAGAAATCTTGATGAGAATGGTTTAATAAGAATTGGAGCACATATCGGTCCTGGTGATATCTTAATTGGAAAAATTACTCCTAAAGGGGAGTCTGATCCGTCTCCGGAAGAAAAATTACTCCGTGCTATTTTCGGTGATAAGGCTGGTGATGTAAAAGATGCTTCCCTGAAAGCCGGACCTTCACTTGAAGGCGTGGTTGTTTCTAAAAGACTTTTCTCACGATCGATAAAGGACCGTAAGGCAAAAATGACTGAAAAACCAATCCTCGAAAAAATGGAAACGGATTATAATAAGAGCATTGAGGAATTAAATGCCAAACTGATTGATAAATTGTTCATACTGGTCAATGGAAAAACATCACAGGGAGTGAGGAACTTTCTTAATGAGGATATTATCCCAAAGGGCACAAAATTTACACTTAGACTTCTTCAAGGGGTTGATTATATAAATGTTAATCCGAACAAGTGGACAACAGACAAACGGAAAAACGATACAATAAAACAATTGCTTCATAATTATCTTATAAAATATAAGGAACTCGAGGGTATTTTTAAGAGAAAAAAATACAATCTCACACTGGGTGATGAACTACCTGTAGGTATTATACAGCTTGCCAAAGTTTACGTTGCAAAGAAGAGAAAAATTAAATTAGGGGATAAAATGGCAGGCAGACATGGTAATAAGGGGATTATTGCCAAGATCGTGCGGGAAGAAGATATGCCCTTCCTTGAGGACGGCACACCGGTTGATATTGTACTTAATCCGCTTGGAGTACCTTCCAGGATGAACCTTGGACAGATATATGAAACGGTTTTGGGATGGGTTGGCAAGGAGCTAGGTCTGTCTTTCTCATCTCCCATTTTTGATGGTGCAACACTGGAAGAAATCACCGAGTATACTGAAAAAGCAAAACTTCCAATGTATGGTAAAACTTATTTGTACGACGGTGGCACAGGTAAGCGGTTTGATCAACCGGCAACAGTTGGTATAATTTACATGTTAAAACTGGGCCATATGGTTGATGACAAAATGCACGCCCGGTCGATCGGGCCTTATTCCCTGATTACCCAGCAACCTTTGGGAGGGAAAGCCCAATTTGGCGGACAACGATTTGGAGAAATGGAAGTTTGGGCTATCGAAGCGTTCGGAGCATCCAATACATTACAGGAGTTATTAACCGTTAAATCAGATGACGTAATAGGAAGAGCCAAAGCTTACGAAGCCATTGTAAAGGGTGAACCTATGCCGGTTCCTGGCATTCCGGAATCACTTAATGTTTTATTACATGAATTAAGAGGGCTTGGACTGAGTGTTAATCTTTATTAGAAAATGGCAAATGGCCCTGATTACATTTACTTACTGATTTATAACTTTTTAATAAATAATTTATGCCATTCAAAAGAGATACAAAAGTAAAAAGTAGTTTTGAAAAAGTCTCTATAGGTCTTGCCTCACCGGAAGAAATTCTTGAACAATCATGTGGTGAGGTATTGAAACCTGAAACAATTAATTACCGTACATACAAACCGGAAAGAGATGGCTTATTTTGTGAAAGAATTTTCGGTCCGGTAAAAGATTTTGAATGTCATTGCGGTAAATATAAACGAATTCGCTATAAGGGAATCGTTTGTGATCGCTGTGGGGTTGAGGTAACTGAGAAAAAAGTAAGGAGAGAAAGGACGGGTCATATTTCCCTGGTTGTTCCGGTTGCTCATATCTGGTATTTCAAATCTCTTCCAAATAAAATAGGATACCTGCTTGGATTACCAACTAAAAAACTGGATGCCATCATCTATTATGAGCGTTATGTGGTTATCAATCCAGGGATTAAAGAAGCGGATGGTGTAAAATACCTCGATTTTCTCACGGAAGAGGAATACATGGAAATCCTTGATTCTCTTCCAAAAGAAAATCAATACCTGGAAGATTCTGATCCGGATAAATTTATTGCCGATATGGGAGCTGAAGCTCTTTACAAGCTTCTTTCGCGCCTCACCCTGGATGAATTATCCTTTTTTTTAAGACATAAAGCAAATACAGAGACTTCACAACAGAGGAAAAATGAAGCTTTAAAAAGACTCCGGGTTGTCGAAGCATTCCGTATTTCGAAAAATGTTAACAAGCCTGAATGGATGATCATAAAGGTAGTGCCTGTTATACCACCTGAATTAAGACCCCTCGTTCCTTTAGACGGAGGCAGGTTTGCAACATCAGACCTGAATGACCTCTACCGTAGAGTAATTATTCGTAATAACAGGCTTAAACGACTTATTGAAATCAAGGCACCCGAAGTAATCCTCAGGAATGAAAAACGAATGCTTCAGGAAGCCGTAGATTCCCTTTTCGATAATTCAAGAAAAGCAAATGCCGTTAAAACAGATGGTAATCGACCACTAAAATCATTAAGCGACAGCTTGAAAGGCAAACAGGGTCGATTCAGACAAAACCTCCTGGGTAAGAGAGTGGATTATTCTGCCCGGTCGGTAATTGTTGTTGGACCAGAATTGAATCTACACGAATGCGGATTACCAAAGGAAATGGCTGCTGAGTTGTATAAGCCGTTCATTATCCGTAAATTGATCGAACGGGGAATTGTTAAAACCGTTAAATCGGCAAAGAAAATTGTTGATCGGAAGGATCCGGTTGTTTGGGATATTTTGGAAAATGTATTGAAGGGCCATCCTGTATTGCTGAACCGCGCTCCAACTTTGCACAGATTGGGTATCCAGGCTTTCCAGCCGAAGTTGATAGAAGGTAAGGCAATACAGTTACATCCATTGGTTTGTACTGCATTTAATGCTGATTTTGATGGCGACCAAATGGCTGTTCATTTACCTCTGGGGAACGCCGCTGTTCTTGAAGCCCAGATGTTAATGCTCGCTTCTCATAATATTTTAAATCCGGCCAATGGAGCTCCGATTACTGTTCCGTCACAGGATATGGTACTTGGATTATATTATATTACCAAATCCCGTAAAGGAACCGATTCGGGAAAAGTTAGAGGAGAAGGATTGACATTTTATTCTCCCGAGGAAGTGACCATTGCCTATAATGAAGAGAAAGTTGATTTGCATGCCATTGTTAAAGTAAAAGTGGATGATATTGAAGATGGCAAGCCGGTGAAGAAAGTAGTTGAAACAACTATTGGAAGGATTATTTTTAATCAGTTTGTACCAAATGAAGTGGGTTATATTAATAAGTTGCTAACTAAAAGATCTTTACGTGATATCATTGGGGAAGTTTTGAAAAAAACAGGTACAGCTACAACCGCCAGATTTCTGGATGACATAAAAAACCTGGGATACGAAATGGCATTCAAAGGAGGATTATCCTTTAACCTTGATGATGTGATTATTCCCGAGAAGAAAGTGGAATTTGTTAATGAGGGATATAAACAGGTGGAGGAGGTTTTGAATAATTATAACATGGGATTTATAACCAATAATGAAAGGTATAACCAGATTATTGATATCTGGACCCATGCCAATGCCAGGTTAACTCAATCTCTTATGAATCAGCTTTCTTCTGATAAACAAGGATTTAATCCTGTATATATGATGTTGGATTCTGGTGCCAGGGGATCAAAAGAACAGATTCGTCAATTGTCGGGTATGAGAGGACTTATGGCTAAGCCACAGAAATCGGGTTCGACAGGATCAGAGATTATTGAAAACCCGATCCTTTCGAATTTTAAAGAAGGGCTTTCGGTACTTGAGTACTTTATATCAACACACGGTGCCAGAAAGGGTCTTGCCGATACAGCTTTAAAAACCGCTGATGCCGGTTATCTGACACGGAGATTGGTTGATGTGGCCCAGGACGTGATCATTATCCAGGATGATTGTGGTACACTACGAGGATTAGTAGCAACCGCAATAAAAAATAATGAAGAAGTAGTCGAGTCACTTTATGAGAGAATTCTTGGCAGAACCTCGGTTCATGATATTTATCACCCATTGACAGGTGAGTTAATTGTTTCGAATGGTGAAGAATTAAATGAAGAAATTGCCAGAATAATCGAGGATTCACCGATTGAACAAGTTGAAATCAGATCCGTTCTTACCTGCGAAGCAAAGAAAGGTGTTTGTGGCAAATGTTACGGAAGAAGCCTTGCTACAGGCAGGATGGTTCAGAAAGGTGAGGCTGTTGGGGTAATTGCAGCTCAATCGATTGGCGAACCAGGTACGCAGCTAACACTACGGACTTTCCACGTTGGTGGTACTGCTTCTAATATTACCGCTGAATCCAGTATTATTTCCAAATTCGATGGAATAGTTGACATTGAAGAACTCAGATCAGTTGCGAAAAAAGATGAAACAGGTAAGAAAATGGAAATTGTAATTAGCCGGCTGGCTGAGATGAGAATCATTGACAAAAACACAAATATTGCCTTATCAAACTATAATATTCCCTATGGCTCCAGACTTTATGTTAAAAACGGAGATGAAGTAAAGAAAAATGACTTGATCTGTGAGTGGGATCCTTATAACGCTGTTATCATATCTGAATCAACTGGTAAAATATCCTTTGAACATGTAATTGATAACGTTACTTTCAGGGAAGAATCAGATGAACAAACAGGTTTCAGGGAAAAAGTAATCATTGAAACAAGGGATAAGACCAAAAATCCAACCATTAGAATCCTTTCAAAGAAAAATGAAGTTCTTAAATCCTATAACTTGCCGGTTGGCGCTCATATTGCTGTTAACGAAGGTGATACCGTCAGACATGGAGATATTTTAGTGAAAATTCCACGCGCAGTTGGTAAATCGGGGGATATCACCGGAGGATTGCCGCGTGTAACGGAGTTGTTTGAGGCAAGAAACCCATCCAACCCAGCCGTTGTGTCAGAAATTGACGGCGAAGTTAATTTTGGAAAGATCAAGAGGGGAAACCGCGAGATAATCATTACATCCAGGTCGGGGGAAATAAAAAAATACCTTGTTCCATTATCGAAACAAATCCTGGTTCAGGAAAATGACTATGTCAGGGCTGGTATTCCTCTATCGGATGGAGTCATTACTCCTGCTGATATCCTTGCCATTAAAGGACCAACTAAAGTTCAGGAATATATTGTGAACGAGGTTCAGGAGGTATACCGCCTGCAGGGAGTAAAAATAAATGATAAACACTTTGAGACTATTGTGCGGCAAATGATGAGAAAAGTAGAAATTGTTGATCCCGGCGATACGAAATTCCTTGAGAAACAAATTACTGATAAATGGGAGTTCATGGATGAAAATGATTGGATTTTTGATAAGAAAATCGTTATTGATCCGGGTGATTCTCCAGGTATCAAATCAGGTCAGATCATAACAGCCCGGAAACTAAGAGATGAAAACTCCGTCTTAAAGCGGAAAGACCTGAAACTGATAGAAGCAAGGGATGCTATTCCTGCTACATCAAGCCAGGTACTTCAGGGTATTACAAAAGCAGCCCTGCAAACAAAAAGCTTTATTTCTGCTGCTTCCTTCCAGGAAACCACGAAGGTTTTGAACGAAGCAGCGATATTTGGCAAAGTAGATGACCTGGAAGGTCTTAAAGAAAATGTTATCGTTGGACATCTCATTCCTGCCGGAACCGGAGGCAGGGAATATGGAAGGATTGTGGTTGGATCGATGGAAGAATATGAAAGCCTAATGACTTTAAAAGATGAAGAACCACAGGTGATTGAAGAGGAATAAAAACTTTTATTATGGATGAAAAGAAATCGAAAAATCAGATAAATATTGAACTGAATGGAGAAGTAGGGCAAGGATTATACTCAAACCTCGTTGCTATTACCCATTCACCTTCGGAGTTTATTATTGATTTTATCCGGATTATGCCCGGCATGCCTAAAGCACAGGTGAAATCGCGCATTATATTGACTCCTGAACATGCCAAGCGATTCCTGCTGGCGATGAAGGATAACGTAACAAAGTTCGAATCGGTTCATGGGCAGATAAAGGATGTTCAAGGCTCTGTTCCACCTAATATTCTGATGAATTTTGGTGGACCTACTGCCCAGGCATAAATGTAACATAAGTTCAAAATTATCTACTGATATATAATGAGTTATGTTATTTACTTAATTTCTTTTTGTATTAAAGGCTAAGGGCGCCTACGCTAAAGCTTCAGCGACAGCGTGCTGAGGCTAAGGAATTTGACTGCACATCATAGCCTTATGCTTAAGCCAAGGCTTCAGCATAGGAGCTATTGAATTCAATTTGTCTTGTTTTTTATTTTTCAGGCATACTTTTCCTGTTTTTT
>DAOVQI010000289.1 GCA_030628785.1 Bacteroidota bacterium | reverse complement strand
TTTAATAAAATGTAATAGCCGTGCCACGGTTATGAACCGTGGCACGGCTACACAGAACACAATTCGGAGTTACCTATTGAATATATTTTGTTGGAATAATTTCTGGAAGGGATTTAAATTACTTTTTCTTTCAGTTCTGTTAGTTGATTCTGTAATCTCTGAAAGAATTTGTTTCTTTCCTTTTCGGCTGTTCCGCTGATAAGAATTGATTTTTTTATGAGATTTTTACTCCATTTATAATTATTTTCAAAAAATGTCCTGTTTGTGGAATATATTAAATTTATTGCATTGTTGGTAAGATATGTGATACCTGAGTCCCCCATATCAACGATAATCGTGCTATCAGTAAGTGCAATATCATTGTAATATAAATTAATTGCACCTTTCCCTGATCCGGGTGATTTTCCAAAGGGGAATTTAAAACCCAGTTCTGCCTGTATATGTAAATGATCTACCAACTCAATCAGCTTGTCACAAAGAACTAATGCATCTTTCGGATCCTTAAAAAACCCTGCTTCCTTATAAAATAAAATCTGTTTGACAAAGCTGGAGATAGCCTCTTCGGATAAAAGTTCCGTTGAAGGAATATTGACATAAAGATCAACGATTTGATCACAAAGATTATTGATTTCTTCATCGATGCCTTCGAATGAAAATAAAGCATCTTTATATTGCGAAAAACCAAGGATAGATTTTCTCCAGAAGAATAGTTTAAAGGCCATAATTTCCGGGATCTGAATAAACTGGAAAAAATGAAGCTCAAGGAATATGATGATAACCTCTCTTAGTTTTGCCTTATCAATTCCTCTGAAATTATTCAAAACATTTTTAAGATACTGATCGTATTTAATAAAGGTTTCCTCGTCCATTGTATAAGAATTGAATGTAACCGAATCAGTTGAGATATCTAAAAGACTGTCCAGCGAAATTTTAAAGAATGTACATAATTTTTTCGCTTCCGTGAAAGATAATTCTTTCTCTCCTCTGATTCTCCTGTATACACTATCAATGCTGATATCCAGAACTTCTGAAATCTTATCAACTAGTGATAAATGGGAAGGCAACAGGTCTTTGATCTGTCTGAATAATAATTCTTGTATTTCCCTTGATTCAGTCATTTACTACCAAATTTAGTAAAATTTGTTAAACTAATCAATCTATGAAAACAAGGTATAGAAAAAACAAAACATGTTCCGATCTGGAATATATATTGAAGATTACCATTTGATCTATATTTTACATAGTCGAATAATACAATAAATTTTTGTTAATTTACTTTTAAGAAACAAGTAAAAAATCGAACTACGGTTATTAACCAATGTTAATTTAAAAATGAAAGTACTTTTTAACAAAAAATTCTTACAGCATAACGTTGAAAGCAGTGCTGAGGGAGCTTACCGCATCGGTGAATTTATCGATCAGTTCGAAAACACGGCAAGAGACGGGGAAGAATACATTCAATTGGTTCACAGCGAAAGACACCTTCAATACGTTAAAGAGGCTTGCTATCAAAACACCATTCTTGCAGAAGTCATGGTTACTCCGGAGAGTTATGAAGCCGCATGCCTGGCTGTGGGTTTAACGATTCTTGCTTCGGAAAATAACGATTTTGCCATTGTCCGTCCACCCGGTCATCATGCCAAACATGAAATCGCAGCCGGGTTTTGCCTTTTTAATAACATCGCCATTGCAACACAAAAACTTGTAAACGAAGGGAAAAAGGTTTTTATCCTCGATATTGACGGCCATCATGGCGATGGAACTCAAATAATTTTCTACCAAAGCAATAAGGTTTTATATTGTTCCATGCACCAGGAATATTCCTATCCCTGGACAGGGAAAATTGATGAGACAGGCGAAGGGGAAGGGAAAGGCTATACGATGAATTTTCCTTTACCTGCCGGAAGCGGCGACCGGGAATTCTTGTCTGCTGTTGACATTGCTATTGAAAAAGCAAAAACGTTCCAGCCGGACGTTGTTGGTGTTTCAGCAGGTTTTGACGGATATGAAAAAGACAGTCTTCTTGACTTAAATTATTCCTTGAATGCGTATTATGAGTGCGGTTATCGGCTTCGACAATCATTTAAAAATATATTTGCCGTTCTTGAGGGTGGGTATCACCAGGATATTAAAAAATGCACGGAAAGTTTTATAGAAGGAGTAAACAAATGATTTCTTAGGCCTTCTCCCCCAGCACCACCATCCGGTTCGTCATACAGCCAAAATCTTCCTTTGACCTCCGGTTCATAAAATCTTTTTGTAAGGTTATTGTGGAAAAACCCACATGATACATGATTTCTGATAACTTTTCAGGTGCATATAAACGTGTGCAGTATGTCCTGTCTTTTATACAACCTTGCTTCTCTGAGATGACTATTTCCCGGGAAAAAATGATATCATTACCCAGTTCTCTTTCCCGTCTGACAGTAATGTCTTTGTTTACTCTATGAGAAGAATTTGATTTGAAGTTGTTTATAACATAATCCCTGTCAGGAAGATCCAAAAGTATTCGACCCCGGGGAATGAGTAAGCGATATGCTTCCCTGAGGATATTTACATTTTCATCTTTATTTACGAAATATCCAAAGGAACTGGCCATAATTATTATGAACTGGTAACTCTGTCCTGGTAAGCCTGTATTTCTGGCATCGCCCTGAATAAAAATTGTATTGAGTTTTTCCCTTTTGGCTATTTTTTCACCTGTAGCCAGAAGACACTTTGAATAATCAAGCACTGTTACATTCATATATCCTCGTCTGGAAAGTTCCAGCGAATGCCTGCCCTGTCCTCCACACAAATCCAGAATCGAAGAGGATTTATCCAAGTCAAGAGTATCTTCCAGAAAATTTGCTTCCTGATTTGTCAGTTTTTCATTACAAACCGACCGTGCATCAGTAAGAAGATAGATCTCATCGAAAAGATCTCTCCACCAATTATCATCTACTTTTATACTCATTTTACATGTGCCCCAAAACTAAAAAGTCCGTCAGAAGCAAAAATTGCGGGTGTTCCTTTCCAGGGTTGTGATTGCACAATTTGGAGCTCTTCAGGTTCCATGTTTAATCTTAATTCCAGTTCTCCTGATAACCACATTTTTTCCAGGGTAAGGCAGTCGGCCCATATACCAGCACAATATCCCGTAAGGGCGTTCATCTGATCCTCGGTAATCAATCTGGGTCGAAGAGCGATTTTTATTGGACCGAGAAGATAGGTAAACTGATAATCAATCGCCAATTTTTTCTGGTGTTCAACCACATCAAGAACCTCGCTGTAATCCATGTTCAGGATAGCCTCATTTATCCGTTTTGATGCCTCAGCTATACTCATGGGCGAACGTATAACAGCAAGTGGCTGAACTCCTCCCCCGCTGCCAACATTTGTGGGCACACCACCAAATCTTCCTAAAAATCCATATAAGGTGTTATCGCCGAACAAACATCTAAAATCCGTTTGGCAAATAGCCAGGTTGATACATTTTTTTTCCAAATCAAGTTCCGGCATTTCCTCTGCCCATAAATTCAAAGAAATTTTTTCCTGGACAATATAATTGCCATCTTTCAGCGCGAGGGATACGATATCATCCACATTCAGGTTAATTCCACCAACACTCACACCTTTTCCTGAATATCCACGTTCGGGCTTGAGTACCAGATTCTCCCAGTTAGACCGGGTCCATTCGATGAGGTCCGGTATATCCTCTCCGCCGGGACCATGTGTTCGACGGGAATAAAACTGCCTGGTCCACGGGGTTCGCCGAACCGTTTCCCTATGAAATAAGTTTTTCGTTTCAGGTCTGGTGAGAACCTCAAACATGCTTTTGGCATTGATCGGTTCGGTACCCCTGGGGTTGATTACCTTTCCTTCCCGGACGGCTTTTAAAAGGGGGTCCAGGTTATGTTTACGGTGTAATTCCAAAAGAACGTTTGTATTAAAATCCATAAAAATGATTGATACAGGCGTGCCTTTGAAACAGACACGTCCATCTCTCAGTTCCAGTTCCTGCGGTGCCATAAGAGCGCTTGACAATCCTTTTACCTTGTTTAGGTGTTTCACAAGATTCCTGTTTTCAACTACATCTTTTAATGTCTCCTCTTCCGCCACCACGGCAATCATACCGGAATTTGAACCCTCCCTCATACGATGAGCTTCCCTCAACATACTTACAAAACCAATTACCGGATGCAACAGTGGATGATCAAAATCCAGATCTATGTCAATTCGTCGGATCTGTAAAAACTTACTCCATACTGCCTTCCCAATCTTCTGAGTAATACGTTGATAGTCCCAACCACCCGGACTACCCAGATTCCACTCAGAATGATATCCTAAAAATTGATCCAAAATTACTCCAGTTTCTTAAGTCCACTAATTATTTGCAAATGAAACATGTACACAAAGATAGAATTAATTATTTCAAGCTACCAGCTATTAGCCACAAGCTACATACTGCTGTGTATAAAAACTTAGCTTCGCAAAATGATTAAAAAAGGGAATTAAGAACATAACTTTGTAAATTAGAACATAACTTTGTAAACTAATTGAAAAACAGCAGATCTGAAAGTTCAAAGGTCAATCCCGATAGCTATCGGGACAAAATCCAAAAAACTAAACAT
>DAOVQI010000246.1 GCA_030628785.1 Bacteroidota bacterium | reverse complement strand
GCTGGCCAATTTATCCAGGTTGGGAGTTTTCACCAAAGGCGTGCCATAACATCCCAGATCTGCCCCAAGATCATCTGCAATGATCCATAGGATATTAGGCTTTTCGATGTCGTTATTTTCAGACCGGTCAGAACAACCGTTTAAGGCAACGACTGATAATAAGATGCCGGCTGATATAATTCTTTGAAATCTGCTATCGTTCATTTTTTATGCTCTTTGTTTATATTTTTTTCTGTTCCAAAGAAACAAAACCAGCCACAACCAATTCTTCCAAACAGCGGTGTTATTAAAATAAAAAATCCCCAGATCAGCACTACAATTGTAATTGCTCCCCAAAAAATGGAATGCCATATGAATGCAAAGTTCAAGTATCTGAACATCGTTGGCAATAGTAAAAGGAAAAATATTCTTGCTATAAAATTTACTTTATACCAATTACTGTTTTTATCCTTTTTCATTTTTAACCTAATTAATTTAAAAATTCTTCGGTCATTGACTAAAGCCCATTAGTAATTGTTATTTCATTACGTGATCAAGTATGCTAAGATTATTGAAGAATCGACTGATAAGTAAGTACCTGGAACTTTTGATGTATTTCCCCATGCCATGCCGGAAACATCTGGGTCAATGAGATAGCTACAAGATCTTCCACCGGGTCGATCCAGAAACTGGTACTGAAATAACCTCCCCACCAGTAATTTCCAATTGAACTAAGTTTCTCAGCACTTCCGGATTCGGTAGTAATTCCGAATCCCAGGCCGAATGCTCTGTCCCCCCAAAAATCACCCACTTGATTTTTTGTCATTAGGTCAATGGTTTTTCTGCTCAACAATTGATGTCCGTTATAAATTCCTCCATTCACAAGCATCTGCAGAAATTTTGCGTAATCAAGAGCCGTTGATAAGAGCCCGGCACCTCCCGAATAATAACTTTTACCTCCTTTTACAGGATAATAATATTCTTCAACTGTCGATCTTTCATATCCGGATTCCGTGCTTGCGTATATTTCAACCAGCCGGTCTTCATCTCCATCAGGCATAAAAAAATAAGTATCTTTCATTCCCAGTGGCTGAAAAATCCTTTCCTTAAAAAATTCTTTTAAGGTTTTACCCGAGATAATTTCAACGAAGTATCCAAGAAGGTCTGTATTTAATCCATAGTAATAAGCCTCTCCGGGTTCATGTAGTAATGGCATATGTCCAAGTGCTTTCATTTTATCACCCAATATTGCATCGGTAGTTACAAATCCATCAGGAATACCGGCTATTTCATATAATGGTTTCAATTTTTCATGTGTGAATCCATAGCCGATTCCGGATGTATGATTTAATAAATGACGTATGGTGATCTGATTTTTTGCAGGATGCGAAGTAAAAGTGGAATCTTTCAGGTTTACCTTCTCCAATATTACCGGATCTTTAAACTCTGGGATGTACTTGTACAGGTGATCATCGAGAAGGAAAAAACCTTCTTCGTAAAGCATCATTGCTGCTACACTTGTTATGGCTTTAGTCATGGAGGCCATACGGAAGATATCATCTTTTTGAAGCGTATCACCAGCTTCGACATCTCTCATGCCAAAACTCTTATGGTAAACAATTTCCCCATGGCGTGCAATGATCGCAACCGCTCCTGGAATCCAATTCCTATCAATATATTCATTCATAACCTTATCGATCCGCTTTAATCTGTCAGTTGACATGCCAACTTTTTCCGGTTTGGTCTCAACCAGGTTTTGTTTTGACGTGTAGCTGGAACTTTTATCAGAACTTTGCCTGTAACATGCAGAATATAGAAAAAGGGAGAGTACCGTTGTAATAATGATTAAACGTTTACAATTTTTCATAATCCTTAATTTTTTATTTAACAATTAATTGATCTTACCAAGATGGTTTAAAGCGAGGCTGCCTTAAAAGTAAAGTTTTTATTTGTTTTGGGGAACCTCTGAGAACGCAAAGTGATACCCACCATACCCTTTGCTGTATTACAGTTCTATCACTGCCACCTCATAAATTCCCAGTTCAATACTTTCACTGGTCTTCTCACCTGAAATAAGCTCCTTTTTACCAACCGGTATAATAATCTTCTTTTGATCTTCAGTATGATTGATTAGGAAAAGAAGCTTTGTCCCATTCCCTTGTCGGATCGATGCTTCGACTCCAATTGGCAGGTCTATGTATGTCTTAATTCCTGCATCTTCAAGTAATTTGGAAATAAGCTCATCATAAAAAGCCTCCTCTTTTACAATAGTGCCAACATACCATCCTTTCCCTTGTCCGTAAGAATTTCTTGTCACTGCTGCAAAAGATTTCAGATGCCACTGCTCATAACCCGCCAACACTTCTGCACCTTTTGAGGTAATCCAGTCGCAATAATGAATAGCCGAATAGGATCCTGAAAACGTATTTTCATTTTTTAATTCATATTCCATATCGGGGGTTATAGCCCCATACTCTTCAATTTCTATCCCCAGCATAGGTGAAAGCAAACCAGGTAAAGTTCGTTTATGAGCAAGGTTCGTTTCATCCTTAACTCCTGTCCGGCAATCCGTTAACAGTACTCCCCCGTTTTTTACATAATCGTTAAGTTTATCAGCCAGTTTATCTGGTAAGATGATCAGATCAGGTGCTAATACAAGTTTATATTTCGACAGATCGGCCTCAGGACTGATCATATCCACATTAATTCCAGCCCTAAAGAAGGCATTATAGTATCTGGCAATGGCATCCCTGACATTATTCCCTTCAAACCCCGGTTGTCCCCATAGCGACCATATTGAATGATAATCATAAATAATGGCCACATCGGATTTAACTGTTGTACCCCTCAGATATTTTTCAAGTTTCCTGTATTCTGAGGCAACCTGAGCAGCTTCCTTATATCTTCTTAACGGTTTGCCATCATGGCCGAGTAGTCCGTGCCAGTACTGTTCCCTTCCTGCCGTACAGGTTCTCCATCTGAACCATATCTGTCCATCAGCACCATGGGCTAACTGTTGGTAGGCAATTTTGCGTATTTCCCCTGGACGTGTATTGCGGTAAAATACTCCCCAGCCACAAGGGCCGGCTGTTTGTTCCATGATCAGGAAATTCTTTTGTTTTATCCCTCTCATCAAATCAGCAGCCATAGCTGCACCATACGAAATTGTGGGCTTGTACCATACCGGGTAATTGTCCCAGCTAACAAAATCCAGATCTTTTCCAAGATCATAATAATTGATCTCCGGATGAAAACTCATTAGGTTGTGAGTGATAAAATGATGCTCTGGGCAAACTTTCCTGATTGCTTTCACTTGGTCATGTTGAAATCGGACATTCAGCCAGGAGTTGAATTGGCGCCAGTCATAACAAGCACTTGGATTCCCTGAAGGGCTCCAGTTTCCTCCCTCACTGTCACAATCGGGGACTTGAATTTCTCCCCAGGTCTGCACTTTATGTCCCCAGAAATGCGTTCCCCATGCTGTGTTTAGTTTTTCCAGTGTGCCGTATTTATTCCTTAACCAATCCTGGAAATTAGCTCTGCAACGATCACAATGACATACGGGACCAGCAAATTCATTATCGGTTTGCCATCCAATTACATTCGGAGTGTTTTTAAAGTGCTCAGCCATTGCCCGTGTAATTCGCTCTGATAGCAACCGGTATGTCCCATTGGAGAAGCAATTGTTTTTCCTGGCTCCCCATACAATTTGTTGGCCGTTTTTTTTAGTTGCCAGAGTTTCAGGATACTTCCTGGCTGCCCACGCAGGCATTACAGCAGTGGGAGTACCAAGTATCGCCCTTATTTCATATTTATCAGCCAAGGCAAGAAATTCATCAAGCCAGTCAAATTCAAATTGTCCTTCAGTTGGCTCCATTAATACCCATGCAAACTCCGCCAGACGAACAACATTAAACCCTGCTTCTTTCATTAATTTCAAATCGGTTTCCCATCGCTCTTTTGGCCAGTGTTCCGGGTAATAATCTGCTCCGATCAACATTTCACCCTGTTTGCCCAACACTTCGATCGGCGGTCTTTGAGGACTTATTACTTGTGCAAAAACTGAATGCTTCGAATTCAAAATTAGAACGCCGAGGATAACAACAGTTGATATCCTCAACCAAGATTTTAAAACAGGTTTTTTCATTTTGTGGAAATTTTCGTTACAATTTGATTTCATGATATGTGTTTCTTAAATAACCTTTTTCACCCTGACAGAATAAGCTTCTGCAGGGTTAATGACTAATAATAAATTAATTTCATCGTCAGTAAAACCTGAATCTTTTAAGGCTGGCAATAATTTGTCAAACAATGTTGTGAAACCGATAAAATTACCTCCGTTCGGTTCACCAACATGATACCATCCGGCATCGTGTGAAATCAAAACTTTATGAAGCAAGTCCTGTGATTTCATATTTGCCAGCAAGTAAACGTATGTCTCAGGTTTTCCCCATCCTAATCCATCGAAACTAACCCAGGCGCCCATTTTAGCAGCTTTAACATGATATTCCAGGTTCTCCTCAACCTGGGCATGAACCCAGATAAATGCTGATGGGTCAACTCCTTCTTCTTTTAAAATTTTAATTTGTTCCAGAGCCGGCGTCGCCTTACCTGTGTGGGAAGCTATTGTTAAGCCTGTTTTAAGATGAGTTTTAGCAGCAGCCCGGATCAACTTTTTGTGTATATCGGATAACTTCCCCCTGTCAACCCCAATTTTAATAAATCCCGGCCTGATATCCGTTCCGTCAATTCCGTTTTCCCATTCATCGATCCATCGGTTTGCGAGCTGATCAGCAGTCTCTGAGAAAGCATGAGTTGGTATGTGCTGGTTTTTTCGGGCACCATAGTATCCTGTATTGGTAATGATATTTAAGCCAGTTGCTTCAGATAATCTTACAAGTAATTCGGGATCCCTGCCAAGATAAGCAGGAGTACACTCAATAAATGTCTGACAACCTAATTCCTTAACCTCCTTCAGATAGGGTAAGGCAACCTTAAAAACTTCTTCAGGATTATAGCGATCCCTGCTTACACTGTCAGCACCAATAAAGTCTACCAGGACATGTTCATGCGGTAGCGTTTTCCCTATTTGCATCGCAAGGATTTCTCCTTTGACCGTCATAATTTTAGCCTCCTGAGTATTTTCATTACAAGACAGGCTTATTGATAAAATCAAAAAACTGAAGATACATAATTTAAAAGACTGATTATAATAAATAACTTTCATAACTCACTGACTTTTAAGATTCATAATATTACCGGATATCATATTTTAATCGAACCAGGAATAATCCAATACCTAATTAATGCTAGTGTCGTGTTAACGATAAACAGACGGGTAAGTTATTGTATATTGGATATATTATCAGCATATTATACTTTTATCTTTTGACTTGACACTAGCCTTAGCCCTTGCCCCGTGAAATGCTTGCCATGTGGAATCCAACAAAAATTGGTGCGAAGCAATTCCACATGGCGAGCAATTTTGCTAGCAAAATTATTTCACGGGGT
>DAOVQI010000337.1 GCA_030628785.1 Bacteroidota bacterium | reverse complement strand
TAATAATAAGATATAATAATAAATTTGAACATCTTAGTGGTCAGACGAGTATGTCTTATAATGCGGTTTTACTACAATAATCCGATGAATATATTTTAAATCCGTGTCATCCGTGTTATCCGTGTTCTATTCTTATTTATATTGCGGTTTTAATACAATAATCCGATGAATAAAATACCTTTATTTATTGCCCTGTTCACGCTTGTTGCATGTTCCAGGGTTAAACCACCTGAACCCTTTGGTCCGGTCCCATCCGAACGCCAACTTGCCTGGCATGAGATGGAATTTTATGCGTTTGTGCATTTTAACATGAACACTTTTACTGACAAGGAATGGGGATTTGGTGATGAATCTCCTGAATTGTTTAATCCATCTGAACTTGATTGCAGGCAATGGGCAAGGGTCTGCAAAGAAGCAGGAATGAAAGGGATCATCCTGACTGCCAAGCATCATGATGGGTTTTGTCTATGGCCTTCCCAATACACTGAACACTCTGTGAAAAATTCTCCATGGAAGGATGGGAAAGGAGATGTGGTTGGAGAACTGGCAGATGCATGTAAAGAGTACGGATTGAAAATGGGTATCTATCTTTCTCCATGGGACAGGAACCATGCGGATTATGGAAAACCTGAGTATATCGCCTATTACAGAAATCAATTACGGGAATTATTAACCAATTATGGTAAGGTGTTTGAAGTTTGGTTTGATGGTGCAAATGGGGGCACTGGTTATTACGGTGGAGCAAATGAGAACAGAAAAATTGACCGGAAAACTTATTATGACTGGGATAATACCTATTCAATTATACGTGAGCTTCAGCCACAGGCAGTGATCTTCAGCGATGGAGGCCCGGACATACGCTGGGTAGGGAATGAAGAAGGATGGGCAAACCCGACTAACTGGTGTTTGTTGCGACGTAAGGAAGTATATCCGGGTTATGGCAGATATAAAGAATTGCGGTCGGGACATGAAGATGGAACCAATTGGGTGCCTGCCGAATGTGACGTATCCATCCGGCCCGGATGGTATTATCATCCTGTTCAGGATAACAAGGTGAAATCCTTAACTCACCTACTTAATATATACTATAGGTCCATTGGCCGAAATGCATCCTTCCTCCTGAATTTTCCGGTTGACAGCCGTGGCCTTATTCATGAAAATGACGTGAAACAGGTTTTAAAACTGGCAGAAACAATTGGAAAGGACTTTGCCAAAGATCTGGCAAGAGGAAAAAAGGTGCAAGCCAGCCAGACACGAGGTAATAGCCGGAAGTTTAGCCCTCGCAATGTGAATGATGGGGAAAAAGATACATACTGGACTACCGATGACCAGACCACTACCGCTAACCTGGTTATTGATCTGGGCAAACCGACCTCCATTAACCGGTTTCTTGTACAGGAATACATTCCGTTAGGACAACGGATTCAGCAATTTACAGTGGAGGCTTTTTTAAAAAATTCCTGGCAGGAAATTGCTTCAGAGACTACAATTGGTTATAAAAGGATCCTCCGGTTTACGACAGTGGAAACCGATAAGATCAGATTTAAGATTACTCAATCAAAAACATGTCCGGTGGTATCCAATATCGAATTGTATAATGCCCCTGTTGTTATTCAGGAAGTTGAAATTCCGGATGATTCCTGAAAGGTTTATAGCCGCCGGGAGAATGTATTTTGATGATCAACCAAAGACAACCGTGGCAACCATTGATCTGGATGGGAGCATTAAACCGAAAATTATTTTACCAAGCGGAGGTGATAACAGCTATCCGGGTATGGTTTATCATAATGGCTATTTGTGGCTTAGTTACTACTCTTCTCATGAAGGAAAAGCAAGCATCTATTTTGCGAAAATAAAATTATAAGGCTCACAAATAGATAGAAAATGGCTTCAGATATTACAATTCCCACCCTTGATCTTATCATTATTGTAACCTATATGATTGGAATATTGGTCGCAGGGGTATGGGTGGTGAGGAAACAAAAAATGACCAGCAGTTCATACTTTCTGGCAGGACGATCTCTTCGCTGGCCATTGGTGGGGGCAGCTTTGTTTGCCTCAAATATTTCAACCATACATCTTGTCGGACTGGCATCCGCCGGGTTTGAAGATGGTCTTGTCCAGGGAAACTTTGAATGGATGGCTACGTTTATTCTGGTCTTACTTGGACTTGTTTTTGCCCCTTTTTATTTTAAAAACAAAATTTCAACCTTACCGGAATTTTTAGAAAAAAGATATAACGGTGTTTCCCGCGGATTGTTAGCCTTTTTAGCTATAGTCGGGGCCTTATTTATGCATATTGGCATTAGTTTATATGCAGGTGCAGTTGTTTTTGAAAACTTTTTTGGTGTTAACATTTGGATATCCATAGGACTTATCTCCATAATAACTTCTATTTATACCGTACTGGGAGGATTGAAATCAGTAGTAATTACTGAAACCATCCAGACTGTGATTCTGATTTTAGGAGCATCCTTAATGGCTATTATTGCTATTAAGGCCTTGCCTGATGTCGGCATTCATTCATATGCTGAATTAAAAGAGGCTGTCAAGCCCGATCAGCTTAAGCTATTGCGTTCTTATGAGAGCAGTCCAAAATTGCCATGGTATTCGATAATATTAGGGTACCCTGTAATCGGACTATGGTATTGGTGTGCTGACCAAACTATTGTTCAAAGGGTTTTGGGTGCCAGATCGTTAAAAGACGCCCAGTCCGGTCCGATTTTCGCCGGCTTTATAAAGATCCTTCCCGTATTTATTATGGTTGTTCCCGGTATATTGGCATATGTTCTTTTCGGAGATATTATCAGCGATCCGAACGATACTTTTCCAACCCTTATTACCCGGTTGTTACCTACAGGTTTAATGGGGATCTTAGCAGCTGCTTTGCTGGCTGCCCTGATGAGTACAATTGCTGCTGCCTTGAATAGTTCAGCAACGCTTGTTTCGGTTGACATTGTTAAAAAGCTTCGTCCGAAGACAACCGACAAACAGCAAGTCAGTATCGGGCGCTGGACAGCCGCAGTGGTAATGGTACTGGCCATTGCCTGGTCACCCATGATCGAGAAATTCATTAGTATTTTTGATGCCATTAATGAAATACTGGCAGTTCTGTCACCTCCCATTGCCGTTGTATTTATTTGGGGCGTATTTTGGAAAAGGGGAACCAAGGAAGCATCTGTTACGGCAATCATATCCGGTTTTGTTCTGGGAGCTATCGTATTTATGGTCGATTTCCCGCTTTTCGGGGATGTGAAGGTCATTACGGAGCATTGGGAAATCCCGTATATGCTTCAATCCTGGTGGTTGTTTGTTATTATTAGTGTGATTTATGTGGTGACAAGTTTATTAACCCCGAAACCACCCCTTGAAAAGATCGAAAATCTGACACTTGAAAGTCCGCTCGCTTTTTTAACAAAAGGCCGGATTACAGGAATTTCCGATCCAAGAATTTTATCCGGAATTCTTCTGTCAATTATGATAGGTCTTTATATTATCTTTAGTTAATTAATCACTGGAATGAAAATACATAAAACAAATCAAAACCATGAAAAAAATGAATAGGTATTCCGGCATCTTTATCTTCGGGATGCTCCTTTCTATGGCCTTATTTACTGGCTGTTCACAAGGCAAAAACGATGGTAGAAGATACAATGACTCTTACCACGGTGAATATTTAAACCATATTGCTTTTCCCCTTGGGGGGATAGGAGCAGGGATGGTTTGTGTGGAAGGCACCGGGGCACTTTCGCATGTTTCGTTGAGGAACAAACCTGAAATATTTAAAGAACCTTGTGCTTTTGCGGCAATAAGCATTAAAGGGATACGCAACGGAGCAAAATTATTGGAGGGACAGGTCC
>DAOVQI010000180.1 GCA_030628785.1 Bacteroidota bacterium | reverse complement strand
GGAGTGGCAGTAAGATAATACAAAACAATGGCATGGCTTACCTGCAAGTATTTATGTACATCCTCGATGTGTACAAATCCATTGATCAGTGAAACCCTGTCTTTTATTCCCAACTGGTCGATCAGGTCAAGCGGTCTGTAATTTTTTTCATCATCCTGTTTCCGTAAAAAAACAGACTTCAACAGACCAAAAGTCGCTTTTTTAACCCGGGTAATGATTTTCTTTGAATCCAGGGTGTTCCAGAATGATTCGCCAACGATCAGAAGAGATACATCATCCCTGGTTTCCGCCAGCTTTGCAAAAGCCCGAATGGCATTATGCAACCCCTTGTACTTTCTGATAAATCCAAAAAAGAGAAAGGTATACTCCCTTAACTTTAATTCTTTTTTAGTTTCTTCTATATTGAAATTTTCATCAGAATGAAACATGTCATATACCGGGTGATATAGCTTAATAACATTTTTACCATTTATTTTTCTTTCCCCCTCTCCCATGTCCAATACATTAAACTTTTCCGCGGGAAAAAGATCTTCAAGTTCCCTGGCGGTTTTAAACGAGTGAACCACATAGCTATCTGCATGCTTGATTCCGGTTTTGGTAAACCAGTCATCAATAGAGCTTCCCTCTTTTTGCTTTACAAAATGAAGGTCAAAAATCACTTCAATTTCCGGATGTTTTTTCAGCTTCTTAGCGATGAATCCCAGAGGCAGCCCCTGAAAGGATATAGCCCACTGGAAAATTATTATTTTGGGATTTATGTCCCTGATCAACCGGTAGGTCTTTGTCCAGGAAAAAGGATTGTTGTAGTTGGTGATATAAAAAACCTTTACTTTGGTTCCTTCAAGCAGATCCGTTTTGCTTTTCCTGTCGATAAAATCCCTTGGAATAATGGCAGGGTATTGTTGTGTCCACGAAACAATAAATACTTCAACCTCCTCCAGTTTGTCAAAAGCTTTTGCAAGTGAAGTATTATAATTTGCTATTCCTCCCTTAAACACCGGACCGGGACCAAAAACAATTACTCTTGTCATCTTTTCTGTTCTCTTAACCGCTCTACTGCTTTATCGTAAACCCTTCGCATACCTTCCCTGAGAGATATTTTTGGTTTCCAGCCAAATTTATTCTCTACATATTTCATGTTTGAATACCTTGAAAAAACACCAACAGGTTTATCCAATAAAGGTTTGATGGATGGGTTGTATCCTGCAAATCCGGTAAATATCCTGATCAAATCCAGGAAGGAAGTCAATTTGCCTGAACCAATATTATATGCGGACCCATCATGGACATTATCCAAAAGCATCAGAATAAAATCGATAATATCATCAATATGGACAAAATCCCTACCCTGTTTACCAGATCCCCAAACCTCGAAGGGATCTTCTTTTTGTGCAGCTCTGGCAGCAATGGCAGGAACAGGATAACTCAGATCCTGGTCTTCGCCATATCCGGAAAAGGGACGGATACAGGCAACCGAAACGCCATAATGCTGTGCAGCAATCAGGGCTAAATACTCTCCTGTTAATTTTGACCAGCCATACGTCATATCAGGAGTTCCCAGGTTCTTGCTAAAATCGATATCGGTTTCCTTTAATGAAACAGCGCCGGAAGAGGACTGGAGATTAACAGGATAAGCGGCACTGGAACTTGGATAGAGTACCCTTTCCGGCTGATGCTGACAAACCCAGTAAAAAAACTCAGCATCAATAGAAAGATCCAGAGCTACTACCATCGGATCGCCTTCAATTTTGGCTCTTCCACCTACAATTGCAGCAAAATGGTAAACATCGGCAAATTTATCGAATTCAATTCCATATTCCTGCTGGATATATTTTGGATTATTTCTCAGGTAAAACAATAAATTCCGAAAATCTCCTTCCCGGAAATAAAGCCTTTCATCCTCTCCTATCACCTCAAGGTCCCTGTATCTCCGTGAAGTATAATTCTCTAACCAGGTTGAAGGATGAGTACCGATCGAAAGGTCATCCACCATGAAGATCTTGTCGTCAGTAACCCTTAGCAAACGTTTTACCATATTCCTCCCAACAAATCCGCAAGCCCCGGAAACTAAATGGTGTTTTATGACAGTCATATATTATTTAATGTTGAATAGTTAAAACATTGGTTCGCAAATTTATTAAAAAAGTAATATGTTTTGATCTTAGTCTTTGTAACTGTTCATTTGAGACAAAGGCTAAGGCTGAGGCTAAGGCTAAGGAAAAGCACAAATAAAATATATGACATACATTGATTTTACACAAAGGCCCGTTTGAAAAAAGGCATTTAAACAACCAATCCTGGTTTATTATCTTACAAAAAGGCTTTCCCAATGAAGAGAAATTTCTGCTGAAAACAGCTGAAATTAAAAATGGTAAAGTATATAACAGCCAAAACTAAACTAAGAAAAATATTGATAAGAATCAGGAATAATAAGGGAAAAAAGAGATAAAAAACCCTATCATTCAAAAACGAATTATCAAATGCGACCTCATAATTTACATTAAATCAATAGTCCTCATAAACCGGGATTGACACAAAATGATCTCTTTGGGAAAATTCCGGTACAATAAATTAACACTTAAACACCTTAAACACATCCTTAAAAGTTAATTCTTTTTTCCACCTGATAAACATCTCTGCCTGTCAGTGTCCTCGAAAACAATTCTCCCAGGAATCCTGCCAGGAACAATTGGGTACCAATGATCATGGCTGTCAGAGCAAGATAAAAGTAAGGACTTTGAGTAACAAGTTTTGCCGGTATGTTGTTTATGGTGTAATAAATTTTAACACCACCTAACCAGGCAGCAGCCAGGAATCCGGCAATAAACATCAATGTGCCGAGAGTTCCGAAAAGATGCATGGGCCGTTTTGCAAACCTGGAAATAAATGAAATGGTTAAAAGATCGAGGAATCCTTTGATGAACCGGTCCAGACCATACTTTGTAACGCCATACTTTCTTTTCTGATGTTTCACTATTTTCTCACCGATCCGGTTAAATCCGGCTTGTTTTACCAATACGGGCAAATAACGATGCATTTCACCGTAAACCTCGATACTCTTAACGACCAAATTTTTGTATGCCTTCAGTCCGCAATTGAAGTCATGAAGTTTTATACCGGTTACAGAGCGTGCCGTTCTATTATATAACCTGCTCGGTATGATCTTGGTAATAGGATCGAACCGCTTCTTTTTCCAGCCTGAAACCAGGTCATAGTTTTCGTCAGTGATCATTTTATACAAGCCGGGAATTTCATCGGGATTATCCTGCAGATCGGCATCCATTGTAACCACAACTTCTCCTTTTGCCTCACGAAATCCACTGTAAAGAGCTGCCGATTTGCCATAATTTCTCCTGAACTTGATCCCCTTTACAAAATCTTTTTTCTCCGCCAGGCTTTCAATAACCTGCCAGGAAGAATCAGTGCTTCCATCATCCACCAGAATAACTTCGAACGTATATTTATTTTCGATACAAATCCGCTCGATCCATTCCAGGAGTTCAGGAAGTGATTCTTCCTCGTTATAAAGAGGAATTATGAGAGATAGATCCATCTTTTATTATTCAGTGGATGTATCTTCCACTTCTGCCATATCCTTCTGATATGCGTCGCCTTCTTTCTTAAGGAAAATTCCCGCTATAAGGGAAACAATTACCCCATAAAAAACATAAGTAAAAATCACGCCAAGGGAGATTACTAGTGGCGACATGAGCTTCTTCGTTACCTCCATCGATTGCTCTATCATCTCTTCAGGGATATTTCCCTTTTCGATCATTTGTTCTTCCATAAAGGTATACATCTTCTCCATAAGGTCAGGATCAATAAGTTTGTACAGCAAAAAGGTAAAAATGGCTCCAATGATCCCGGCATATAAACCAATAATTGTACCGGCTCCAACAGCTTGTCCGTATGACAAAATACCTCCCCGTGATTCATTGCGGAAAGACTTGATGCCCAAAACTACACCGATAATAATAATCAGAATTGAAACATATCCCAATGTCTTATTAAAGGTTTGATCGAAGAAATATAAGATAAGAGAATAAATAATTAGAGCGAAACCCAGCATTATTGCAGGATTCATTACGCCTTTCCAGACTGATACTTTTTTGTTTTCCATTTTTATCAGAATTTAAGTTATAAGACAAATATATTAGTTTTTTCACAAATATTTGTAAATCAAAATATTGTTTAAGGGAATTGGCAGTATACCTCTGATTGAAAGAAAAAGGAACAACATAAAAACGCTCCTTGTATAAAACCCTTTTTGGTAAATTGTATATAATTTTTACAGTAGTTAGAGATTTCTTAAAATCCAAAAAATAATGATTATAAATAAAATTATTTTTATTGCTCCAACGCCAAAACACATTCTCCTTATTCTTAATAGTTTTTCATTTGGATTTTTAATTAAGTCAAAAATTATTCCGGCAATAATGTATGGAATTGATAATACTAAAAGTACATTCTCCTTTAAAGCAGGTATTATTTCAAAATTTAACAGATAGTGTATTGCTCGTTGTGAACCACAACCAGGACACTTATAACCAGTTAATTCGCGAAATGGACATTTAGGAAAATAATTTAAATCATATGGGTCAAATATTTTATATAAAACAATAATAATAATTATAATAAGTATAAATATCCAACCAGATTTAAAATCTTTAATATCCACTTAGGGCAACTATTATCATTACTATTCCGTATATTACAATAACGGCTAAACCAATCCAAAAACCTATTTTAGTCCATTTACCAGCTTGTTCTGAAGCTCTGTTAGCACCTTCATAATCTCCTGCGTAAAAACGTGACTCAACTTTAGCTGCGTTAACAATTCCTGCAATTCCAAAAGGCAAACAACAAAATAATGTAACCAGGATAGATTCAACTAACCATGTTTTTGGTGGCTTTTGTTTTAGATTCTGTTTTTCCATGTTTTTAATATTTGAATGATTTTGAGTTTTTTTAATTGATGGTGGTATCAATTTAATTAAATCCTTTAATTCTGTAATTTCTCCTGCAGGTTACCAATCATCTAATTCTTGAAACCACACTTTAGTTTCTCTTGAAATATTTTTTTCTTTAAGTTCCTCAAAAGTAAATGGTCCAAATTTATTAGTTCCATCAGTGTAAAAATACTTTTTCATTTCAGTTATATGTCTGATTATTATTAATTACTGCCAACTATTTGATAAATCTTAACCTTATTCTATTTCGCAAAATATTTTTAAAGATAAAAAAATCCAAGTTATTTTACGATTGTTTTATAACTGGAATATTTTAATATAGAATAGAATTCCCTGTACAGGATGAAATTATTCTTTAATTGGTAAAATATTTCAATTCTTTTGTTTTCAAGATAAAAGAAACTAATTTTGCATCGGGTAAGTCTTATACGGCCAGCTCCTGCTGAACTCCCCCAGGACCGGAAGGTAGCAAGGGTAGGTGGTTGTAGCAGTGCGATATAAGTAGCTTACCCACTTTTTGTTCCCGGTTTAATAACCTTTACAATTTGAGGTATCGGCTAAGCGGATAATACTGTTAATTAATTCTTAATTTCTTTGCCCCCCACAGTTTGGTAATCTCTCAGATTTTGGTGTTATTTAAGGCTCCTGATAAAAACCCACCAAAATGAAATTTTTTCTTGATACGGCAAATCTCGATCAGATAAAAGAAGCCAATGATCTTGGTGTTCTGGATGGTGTAACCACCAATCCTTCTCTCATGGCCCGTGAAGGGATAAAAGGGAAAGAGAATATTTTGAAGCACTATAAAACCATTTGCGGTATTGTGAAAGGTGATGTAAGTGCCGAGGTAATATCAACCGATTTCGAGGGTATGATACGGGAAGCTGAAGAATTATCTTCTTTGCATGCTCAGATTGTTGTAAAGATACCACCCATTAAAGAAGGGATCAGGGCAGTAAAATATTTAAGCTCGAAAGGGATCAGGACCAATTGTACGCTTATCTTTTCGCCGGGGCAGGCATTGCTTGCAGCAAAAGCAGGTGCAACATATGCCTCACCCTTTATTGGAAGGCTTGACGATATATCAACTGACGGGATTGAACTGGTGGCTCAAATCGTCGATATGTACAATTATTATGGCTATGCAACCCAGGTAATTGCTGCCTCAATACGGCACACCATGCATATTATTCAATGTATGGAAGCAGGTGCGCATGTTGTAACTTGTCCATTGAAGGCAATCCTCGGACTGCTCAAACACCCCCTTACGGATATAGGTTTGGAGAAATTCCTTGCCGATTATCATAAATTGAACAAATAATAATTAAATGTTAATTAAAATATATCCGGAGAATCCGGGTCAGAGGCAAATCAGGCTGGTCGTCGAGATGCTCCAGAAGGGAGGGATAATTATATATCCAACCGATACTGTTTACGGAATGGGTTGCGACATTAATAATCAAAAGGGGCTGGAGAAAGTTGCCAGGCTAAAGGGAGTTAATCCTGCCAATCCAAATTTTTCATTTATTTTCCATAGTCTCAGCCAGCTCTCAGAATACACCAAGCAGGTGAACAACAATGTTTTCAAGTTAATGAAGAAACACTTACCCGGTCCTTTTACTTTTATTCTTCATGCCAGCAACCAGGTTCCAAAAATGTTTAAGAGCAAGAAAAAGACAGTTGGAATCAGGATCCCGGATAACAACATAGCCCTTGAAATTGTGCAGGAACTTGGGCGACCCATTCTTACTACCTCCAT
>DAOVQI010000209.1 GCA_030628785.1 Bacteroidota bacterium | reverse complement strand
TCTTTACGGACCTCTTTATACTTATAAAGCAATTGAAAAACAAAACCCATCCGCAACCAGCAATCGTATCGTAATGGGGCCCTGGTCACATGGCCAGTGGAACTTTGGTAAAACAGAAAACATGGGAAATGTATATTGGGGTTTCAATACTTCTGAATATTACAGAAAAGCTGAATTGAAATTTTTCAATTATTACCTGAAAGGGAAAGGAGACATGGACCTGCCTGAGGCTACTATTTTTATTACCGGCGCCAACAAATGGTCGAGATTTGACACTTGGCCACCACAAAACGTGGTTGAAAAGGATTTATATTTCCAGCCATCAGGAAAATTGTCTTTTGAGCCGCCGGTTTCAAATACCAGCTACGATGAATATATTTCCGACCCGATGAAGCCTGTCCCATACACTGAAGATGTTCATTTACGCAGAACAATGCAATATATGACAGATGACCAGCGCTTTGCCGCTCGCCGTCCTGATGTAATGGTCTATCAAACAGATGCACTTACAGAAGATATCACCTTTACGGGGCCTCTTTATGCTAACTTATTTGTAAGCACAACAGGAACCGATGCTGATTATGTTGTCAAGCTGATCGATGTCTTCCCCGATAAGATGGTTGATTATCCTGAGAATGATAAAAAAGTACCTATGGGAGGCTATCAGATGCTTGTACGAGGAGAGGTAATACGTGGCCGCTTCCGGAACAGCTTTGAGAAGCCTGAGCCCTTTAAACCAAAAAAGGTCACTAAAGTAAGTTTCGAGCTTCAGGATGTAGCACATACTTTCAAGAAAGGCCACCGTATCATGATACAGGTTCAGAACTCATGGTTCCCATTGGTTGACCGCAATCCGCAAAAATTCGTGGATATATATCATTGTAATGAGGACGATTTTCAAAAAGCAACACACCGGATCTATCATGAAAAGAAATATTCTTCTCATGTAAAGGTTATGGTTTTGGGAAAATAGTGTATCCGGGGCCTTTAATCAGGTAAAAATGGTTACCGGAAGAATTAGACAGGGTTTGACTTTAAGTCTCGCCCTGTGAAATACAAAGTATTCCGACAAGTCGGAATATTTCATAGGGTAAGCCCTACCTAAACACTCTTTTTTCTACCACTGGTTACACCCGCGGTTATTATTGTTAAAGTCCTTTAGGCTTTATTTATGCCAAGTCAGGGTCTGACTCGTAGTCAAATCCTGATTCTTTTCTGCACCAAAGGCCCAACCTAACCCCAGAAGACCATGGAAGGCGAGGTTTGTAACGGAAGCATGACCATTAGATACCGGCACCATGGCCCATGCTCCGGTAATCCGTAATATAAGTAATAGGCTCTCTTGTCTCTTCATAGGTGTATAGTATTTAAGATAAACAAATCTCAATCAGTAAGTTTCAGAAATCCATTATTTCTTCTCAAGGATTTTTAATTCAGTCCGGCGGTTCATAGCCCTGCCTTCTTCGGTATCGTTAGTCGTTACGGGATTTAACATTCCATATCCCTTATATGCCAGCCTTTCTTTTCCAATTTTATTTTGTTCAAGGTACTGGTACACTGTTTTAGCCCTGTTTTCTGACAATTTTTGGTTATATTCAATATTACCAACGTTGTCAGTATGTCCGCTTATCTCAATCCTGATTCCGGGATTCGCATTCAGAAATTCAATTATTTTATTCAATTCTGCTTCTGATTCGGATTTTAGTGCAAATAAATCGGTTTCGTAGAAAATATTTTTCAGGATCACGATTTCTCCAGGTTTCAGGAATTTGAGAGGAATATCCTTAAGGAACGGATCAGTAATCTCCCTGACCCCTTTCAATGAAAAATGATCAGAATAAAACAGGTACCTTTCTTTCGAAACATTAAGGGCATAATCCATATTGGTGGGTATATTTACCAGAAATTCTCCAGATTGATCCGAAAAAGCTTGCATAATAACTTCTTTTGAAGCAAGACTAATTAACTCAAACTTCGCTGTTAACGGCTTTTTTGTACCTTCCTCATAAACTGTTCCCTTCATATATGTTACTTCCAGCGGTCTGACTTCATCATATAAATCGAATTTAAAAATATCCTTACCGGCATCGCTCAGCCTGTTGGATGAAAAATATGCTTTATTTCCTTTTGCATTAACGACAAGTCCCAGTTCATCTCCATGGGTATTAATTGGATAACCAAGATTCTTAGGTGTATTCCAATTACCTGATTTATCCAGTTTTGAAATAAAAAGATCAAACCCTCCCATTCCAACCTGGCCGTTTGATGAAAAATAAAGCGTTTGATTATCATTATGAATAAAGGGTGACATTTCATCACCAGGAGTGTTTATTTTATCCCCCAGGTTTTCCGGTTCACCCCAATGTTCATCCTTGGTTACCGTACTTTTCCAGATATCCATTTTTCCTTTTCCTCCCGGTCGGTTACTGGCAAAATACAGTGTTCTTCCATCGGGTGAAATGGATGGCTGTGACTCCCAGCTTCCGGAATTAACAGGTCTGCCCATATTTACTGGTGGAGACCAACCCTTAGGTGTTTTCATTGAATAATAGATATCACAACTACCGAACCCATCCTTTCGTTTGCATGCAGTAAAAAACATATAATGACCATCGGAAGAAAGTGACTGAGCTCCCTCATTTTGATTTGAATTCAAAGGTCTTCCAATATTTTCTACTTTAGTCCATTCTCCGTTTTCCCAGTGGCTGATGTAAAAATCTTCCTGTTTCCTGGTTGGCTGGAAACTGCCTTCTGTCTGGACAGGAACCAGAACGGTAATTACCAGTGTATGGCCATCCGCAGTTAATGATGGCCAATACTCATCATAATTTGAATTAATATTCGGACCTAAGTTTAATGGGTTAAACGGAACCGGATTTTCTATTGCTTTTAAGGCAAATTCACAATTCTTTAATTCTTTTCGAGCCATCTCTTCCAGGTTCTTACTGCCCTTTCCCTCTTTTAAAAAGAGCTCCAGATGTTCTTTTGATTCTTTATACAAACCCGTGAGAAATTCAATATGGCCAAGACTATATGTGGCATTAGGGAAAAACAATGGATCAATCCCAATGGTTGTTCTATATGATTCAATGGCTTGTGTGTAGTCTTTTCTGTCGACACTTAGTTCTGCCAGTAATAAATGAGCATCAATAAACTGGTTATCCGTCTTTATCGCATTGAATAATTCACTGGCTGCCTGGTCGAAATCTAAAAATTGATAATGAGTCCTGGCCTTATTGTAATGTTTCAAGGCCTTACCAGAATGAGTACGTGGCACTTGCTGAGCAACAACAGCCGAAAGAAGACCGGCAAAAAACATGATATTGATTGCCCATTTAAACATTTTATAAAATATAATATAATCTAAAACTACAGAAAAAAACAGCAAACCGGAATTTTCAAGGATCAATTCACTAATTATCTTATTCCCTGCAAAATTTGTTTCTTAATTTCATTAAGAATCATTTGCAAAATTATTTTGGTAATTCAACTGACACACCCCTTACAGCAGCACCATCCCTCGCACTCCCCTCTCGCTTACCCACTTGCCATCCCACAGAGGGGAATTTAACGTATCTGCCATTTAACTCAAAGTAATATCTAAAAGCTATAAACATTTCAGCAATTTAACAACTTAGCGTTAGCGATCTCATGAGCGAAGCGAGTAATTTAGCAATTTGATGATTGATTCACTTAAGTTATTTTTACTTTGTACACAGCTTGCTGTGTGAGGCACTTTTATCTTCCTATCCGAGTTAGGCATTTTCAATTTTAGGCACTTTAGGCATTTCTTTATTTAGGCACTTTAAACTTTAGTCACTTTAGACACTTTAGTCACTTCTTCATTTAGGCATTTCTACTATGGTATATGCATAAATTTGTGGACCTGGAGGGATATGCTCCATTTTGGATTTTTCTTCACATACCCCACGATTTCAGGAATGATCTTCTCAAATTGGCTCCATTCCGGTTGAAGATATAATTTACAGGATTGGTTAACTTTTACTGAAGTTATTTCAGCCCAAACGAAATCATTTATTGTCTGAATAATAATTTTTAATTCATCAGTTTTTAAATATATTTTGTCCAGGGGAGGATTTTCCTTTTTTGGAGAAAGGCATATCCAGTCCCATTCTCCGGTTAAAGGATGAGACCCTGAAGTTTCGATGAATGTCTTTATATTATTACTATTAAGCTCAGAACATAAATAATCCAGGTTATACATTAAAGGCTCACCTCCTGTTACAACCACGGATTTTGCTTCGGTTCTTATAACCCGTTCGACAATCTCATCTGTATTCACCGGAGGAAAAAAATCCAGATTCCAGCTATATTTTGTATCACACCAGCTACATCCAATATCGCATCCTCCTATCCGTATGAAATAAGCGGGTTTTCCGGTGAAATATCCTTCTCCCTGGATGGTATAAAATTCCTCAACCAGCGGAAGCTTCTTTCCATCTTCGAAAATATTTTGGTTAATTTCAGTCAACTTTTTTGTTTAATTCAGGTAAAGGGCAAAATTGGCTGATATGTTCGCAGACACTCCGGATTATACGCCTTATAATGCTATTCTCACTGACAAGCTCCTTCTTTTATCCGTCGGACCGGCTGGAGCCTGCCCGAAAGAATGAATTCTTTCATTTCCGCCCGGATGACCCGGTCGGACAGGCAGGCGGGCGGTCGGACGGATCTCCCCCACTATAGTTTTCTGTTTGTTTGCCTTGCTCCCACCAGTCTTCCGAAATAATTTTCAAGGCCTTTTCTTGTGCCTGGTACAGGTTTGTCCAAATTCTCTTTTTACTTTCTTTGGATCATTAATGATAGCGTAGAATTTATCATAATACTTAAGGATATTCTCGATTTGTTTTTCTTTAAGGTGAGAAAAATTCCTGTACATTGAATAAATTTCTTCTTTCTTTTCATTAAAAATTTCAAACGTTGATGCCAATTCCTCCTGTGTTCTTCCCGGCCCCCGCCAGCATCTTTGTTTTACCGATGCTATTGGAAGAAGTGAATCAGGGATAGCATATGAAGTGCCTATCACACCTGAGAAATCAAAATCATATGGTATGGGAACGTACTTTGACTTGCCAACAGCTAATATTTTAACATTATGCAGATAAGGTATGGACCAATCGGTATTGCCAATCATGTATTGAAAAAGAAAGAATAAATTCGATATATCATAATCGGTAGTTTCTATTCCTATTCCTTTTGTTTCTATTTCCACTGCACTATTCCTTTTGGCCATTTTCTTAGTACCCTCAATAAAAAAACCAAATCTCGTAAAGGGATCAACTTCCCCTTTAATATCCCGGTATGTTACCTTCAACAACCGTACTTTATAACTAAAATCAGTTATATAATTATATATTCTATATAATAAATACTCCTTCAATAAATAATTTTCATAAATATTCCATTTTTTTCTGCAATGGGTTACCAACTTGAGGTCTTTGTGCCCCTGGAGAAGAGTATTCAGGGTATTTTTTTTGTCAAATTTTATTCGTAAAGGTGGAGTGTCACAATTCTCCCTTCTTTTTCGATACAAACCTCTTGTTCTTAATCTGGCATTTACTGAAACTGTGTCAAATCCTGGTAAAGCATAGGAAATAACTCCCTGATGATATTCAGGTTCGTCCCCAATATCCCGGGTCAGAGTTTTATAGTCAGTTGTTATTGTAATCTCCAGAACATCATGATTGCTAAATAATTGATCTTCTGCTTGAATACTATCTTCGGTAGTAAATTGGTTAATACTACCGGGATAAAAATCACCTATTCTAACTTCGGCATTAGCTACAACGTGGAAATAAAAAGAAAAAATGATCAAAATCCCTGGAAAAAATCTCATAAAATTTTTCATATCTTTTTTTAATGGTTTTTGAATTGTTAGTACCGGATATAAACGAGAATTATTAATTCTTAAATGCAAAAGTACAATATTATAAAGTTTAAATTTAACATATTTTTCCAAAAGGGTAACAAAAATGTTGCTGGTTACTGGGTACTGCCCGCCCGAACGTGCCGTCCGGTACGGGCGGGGGTGCTGGGTATTGGGTGCTGGGTACTGGGTGCTGGGTACTGGGTGCGGGTTACTGGTTGCGGGTTACTGGTTGCGGGTTACTGGTTACGGGTTTTGGGTTACGTTTCACGAGGCGGGCGAGTTTCATTCAATCCTTTCCAGCGTGCCATCCAGTAAAGCACGATAATATTTCTTATTCTTAATTAAAAGGCCCTGAAGTTCATATCCATCTT
>DAOVQI010000388.1 GCA_030628785.1 Bacteroidota bacterium | reverse complement strand
TAAGAATGATCCTTTTTTCTTTTATTGATATTCTTACAATTTCGGAGTCGGAATAGTTGTTTTCATATAATGTATCAAATCCTGCCATGCGTAAATACCTGGCCAATTTCCCGAGATGGACATCCAGTATAAATTTGGGATTCCTTAAAGGTTCATTTCTCAAACGGGATATCTCAGAAATATCAAAGCTTTCAAAGACAGGATAAACGGATACATGATCCTTATCGTTGAGTTGGTACTGAAAGGAGACAGAATTACCATTTACCAGAATCAGATCAACTTCGGTATGAGGAACCCCAATTGCTTCAATGGCATCTTTTATTGCCGGATTTCCTTCAAATGGATAGGGAAACAGGATCTTTTTCTTCTTATTTGGAAGGAAATCGTTTAATTCCTCGTAAAACCGAAATTGGGCGACTTTGGCCATGTAGGATGATTTTAGCTTTTATTGGCAGGTTTTTTTCCAGCCGAATACAATTCGGCTCTACATCCTCTGCCGACTGTCGACTGCCGACTTATTCCTGCCACTTATCAAGTAACCATTAACTCAGATTATTCAGGCACTGGATTTCCTTTTAAGCTTATTTCTTCAGCAACTTCCCGCATACCCATAATGGTATCGGTGATCAGTTCCGTTAGTTCCACACCCAGCATTTCAGCTCCTTTTTCAATAACCGACCGGTTAACACCTGCAGCAAAACGTTTATCTTTCCATTTTTTCTTCACCGATTTAGCTTTCATATCCAGTACACTTTTTGACGGACGAACCAGGGCTGAAGTAACCACCAGGCCTGTTAGCTCATCAACAGCGTATAATACTTTTTCCATTAAGCTTGTAGGTTCTACATCGGTAACAATGCCCCAGCCATGACTTAATACTGCGCGGATGTATTCTTCCGGCCACCTGTTTTCCCTTAGAATTTCCTCCGTTTTTTTGCAATGCAAATCCGGGAATTTTTCATAATCCAGGTCGTGAATTAAACCAATTACGCCCCATTTTTCCACATCTTCACCATATTTTCTGGCCATGTACCGCATAACTCCCTCTACTGCCAGCGCATGTTTGGCCAGACTTTCCGATTCATTGTATTGTTTAAAAAGTTCCCAGGCTTCCTCCCGGGTTGGTGCTTTTGCCTCCATAATTATTTTGTTTTGTGAAAAAACTAAAATTACAATTTTTTTTAATAATCCAACCACCTCCCCCTCCCTTCGGTCGGGTACTCCCCGCCTGAATGAAAGAATTCATTCTTTCGGACAGGCTCCTTGTTAAAGGAGGAGAATTTCAGGAGAAAATAATAAATCGTAAAAGAGAATAAATTTCCTACAGGGAATGAATCTCTATTTTGTCATTTATATTTAGCTTCTGGAACATTGCGCCGAATGTGGCGATTTATTCCCGATCAACTATGGTAGTTTCGACGCTTTTTTTAGCTGACTGTGTGGTTTACTACAATAATGGAACCTCTCCGAGGTTCTTTTTTAGATTAATAAAAAAAGAAATCATTTTTTCCATAGGGGTAAAGCAAATCAATTGGTACTTAATTATTAATTGATCCAATAAAAATAACAGTCCCGGAGGGACTTACAGGTAATAGCCAGTCAGTTTACTGACTGGAAAGCTTAATTCTTAACTATCTTCCCGGTAAATGAACCAGTAGAGGTACGGATGTTCAATAAATAGATCCCCGGCCTGAATTTTTCCATATTTATCCGGATTAGCTGATCTCCTTTCCCAACCTGACATTTTTCGTGATATAGTGTTTGTCCTGCCAGGTTTTGCAGGCTTATCGTTATTTTATTATTCCGGATAGCTTCAAATGATAAAATAAAGGTACCATCGGTTGGATTTGGATATATCCGGATATCCGATAAGGATTTTTTATAGAGGTCATCCACACCGGTATCTTCGTGTTCGACGGTAAGGTATATGGTGTCGTTATATAATAGGGTGTCTCCATTTAAGGATGTGTAAACCACTATGTCGTAAATTTTATAATACGACATATCAGCCGTTTGATCAAATGAAAAGATCACACTATCTCCCGGAATTATGGTTGTATCCAAAATTTCTTCAACCGGCACCGTATCGTTAATCACATAGTAAACAGGAATATCCGAAGCAGAAACGGTTCCGAAATTTTTGATCCAAACCGTGATTTCTTCATCTGCTGTGAATGTTGTTCCTTTCACGGGAGAGGTAATAGAAACAATTCCGGCATCAATGGTAGGATAGTTTTCGATGGTAGTTGTTAAAGTATCATTTCCCCTGAATTCGTCGTTTTCAAGGGATGTGTATATGGTAAGCGTATACTGCCCGAATTCCGAAAGATCGGCAGGTATTGAAAAGCTGTGATTATAGATTGAATCCGGAAGAATTTCAGCCTGGATCGTGTCAGTAACCGGATCACTCCCGTTGATCTGGTAACTTACATTTACATTATAAATGGTATCCGATCCATAATTTTTTATGTCAATATCCACAGTTTCAGAATCGGTGAGGTTGAACCCCGATACAGGAGAATTAATCTTAACGATACCCGTATTGATCTTTGAAAAGGAAAAACGCGGGAATACGATATAATCTATCCATGCTCGGTCATAACCTTTACTTACATTTAAATCTTTTGTGTATATCCATTTTAGTGTATGTGTGCCTTCTGAAACCGGGTAGCTTTCTTTTGTCCAGCCTTTCTCACCCGACCAATAATCTGTCTCAATGGAATCGATATAGAATCGGAGGTAATCATATCCGCTTTCAGACGAAACTTTTTTCCGGAAGGAAATAGTATCATCAGAAAATAGGTCCAGGGTTAAGGAAAGAGTTGATGTCTGATTATGACTGATCTGTCCGGATCTTGCACTAAAATCACCATCATAGGAAAATGTTTGGGAAATTTCCCAGGGACGGATTGTGTCGACTGACCATGGATATTGGTTAAAACCACCTGTTTCAAAATTTTCATAAACCAGTCCCACCGGCAATTCAAAACTGTCAGCGGCAGAATAAAAACTGGCCATCAATTTAAATTGTAGTTTAACAAGACTTGCGTAGGGTGCTGACGAATCGATTGTTATGGTGTATGTTGCCTTTTTTGCTGTCCCTGTCGTAAAAGTTCCAAGCATATATAGGGAATCTTCAATGGTTATGAAT
>DAOVQI010000137.1 GCA_030628785.1 Bacteroidota bacterium | reverse complement strand
TCCAGTTCATCAAAAACCAGCTCTCCTCCGGCTGAAATGCCACATGTTGCCAGACCAACCTTTATTTCAGTCATAATGAATTTTCTTAGCTGGTATTGAGTTTTATTTGTCTTGATGCCCGCCCGTACCGAACGGTACCTGCCCGAAAGAATAAATTCTTTCATTCAGGCGGGCGTTCGGGCGGGGAATAATTTCGTTTACTTCCACTCCTAGTCTTTAATTCCCAATAACCCAATTGGGACTTGGTTTTTGGGATTTATTTATGCCATAGGCCTGCCCGAATGACTTCGGTCGGGCGGGCATCCCTTCGGGAGAAATTAGGTCAATTAGGTTAATTAGATTAATTTAATTCTTCTTTATTCCCTTTCTTCCTTAGCCTTAGCCTCAGCCTTTTTTATCCACCCTTTTATATAATCCCAAACGTTCAGGATTAAATCATCGATCTATTTCACACGCTAAATTCTCTTAATATCCTTTATAATCGATTGTATCTTATTCGGGCTAAGATTACCATAGGTTTTATCATTAACCATGATAACCGGTGCAAGGGAACAACAACCCAGACATGCAACGGATTGAAGTGTAAAGAGGCCATCGTCAGATGTTTCACCAACAGCAATTCCCAAATCATTCCGGAGCACCCTCAATATATTTTTTGCTCCATTTACATGGCATGCTGTACCCTCACAAATTCTGACAACATATTTTCCAAGGGGCTTTAAGCGGAATTGAGAGTAAAATGTAATTACTCCATAAATTTCTGCCGGCGGGATGTCGACAATTTCGCTTATGTATTCAATGGCGCTTTCAGGAATGTAACCATAATAATCCTGAGCAGACTGCAGCAGTGGAATTAAGATTCCCTTTTGATCGCTTTTCGATAATAACTCTAACTTGAAATTTTTTCTTTCAAATTCAGAAACAGGTACTTTTTCTAATGACATTTGGGAAAATATAAAAGTAAAAGGTTTTGCCTGCCAAAGGCATTCTCCCATAGGGACTCCTTCGGAGCTATGGAAAAATGCATCACCGTGTGGCAAACAAATATAATAAAGAGTTATATGTTAAATGTTATACGTTATACGTTATACGTTATACGTTATATGTTAAACATTATGTTTTATACTTTTTAATCGAATAACTTTTAACAAATAACGTATAACTTCCCAGTTACATTTCGAGAAGATTTAAAACCGGAAATTTCTTAACCCTTAATACACCATCCATTGGTACGATCTTATTCTCAATAAACTTATTTATCTCATTAAAACCGGTGCCATACACAAATAAAACCAGATTGTATTTTCCGGTAGTATAGTCACAATAAACTACTTCTTCGCTAAGCCGGAGAACAGGATAAATATATTCAAGTTTTTCTCTTTCCACTTCCATTAAAATGTATGAACAAATTTTTCTGCCAAAATCTCTTTTAGCAGCTAATTTTTCCGGATCATCAGATTCTTCTGCTGTCTGAATAATATTTCTTATATTATCATCCAGAATAGGTATCCCAATCTCCATAAAATCAATATCTTTGATACCCTCTATATTTTTTTGGATTGTTTCACTTATTTTCTTGCAATCTCCTTTACTTTTGCCCTGTATTAATAAAGCAATATCATAATCTCCTTCGGTTGCATCACAATATAGAACATCTTTCATGTAATACAGTTTCCTGTAGATATTAAGAAAAGCAGCTTCTTTTTCAAGCTTAATTAACATATATGCCGATACGGTTTCAACTTCTTTTTCTTCTATTATTGCTTCTTTGGGTTCCGGAACACTTTCCAATATTGTTGCTTCCTCAAAATATTCGACAAGGTCTTTTGCTTCCACCGGTTTTTCCAGGATGGCACTGGCATGGACTTTTTTCATCTCTTCCATATCCAGTTGATCAGCATAACCGGTTATATAAACTATACAAATTTGCGGAAATTTTGATCTTATTATTTTACCCAATTTTATGCCATCAATATCCGGTAGTCTCACATCAAGTACAATGGAATCAAGCTTGATTTTGTTTTTCTCATACAGATCTAATTTTTTTAAAGCACTGATGGCATCTTCGCAGGGCTCCACATCGTAACCCATTTGTAATAACATTAAGGACAACGTCCTCCTAATGGCGGCTTCATCATCTACTAATAAAATTCTTTTTTCCATTTTATATTTCTCCTTTTCTTTTATGATTCGTTTTGCAAATCCAACGCAATCATTATGCCAATGTTTATAATCATCTCTGTTACAATTCTTTATGTAATTATTCTCATATGCTCAAGATTGTGTCGATTGTTTAATTTTTTAACACAGAATGTCTATATTGCTAATATAAAAGGAGATAGAAGGTGTTAAATTTTTTAACAGTTCGCAACCTACTCGTCTGACCACTAAAATGCATTAACCTTTCAACTAAACTATAACATAATTGCAATGGTTCAAATCTAAACTAATCACCCGACAGTAGTAGTGGTCTGACGAATACTATAACATTATAGCTTCCAATTCAAACTACAATTCAAACCAATGGGTCTAACTCGTCTGACCACTAAGATGTTCAAATCTATTACTATATCTCATTATTATCATAATTTTTTAAATCTAATCATAAAGTTAAACAGTAGTAGTGGTCTGACGAGTATATATCTCCTGGCAGCAAAAGTGGTTTGACGAGTATCAACACTAAATCCCACTAATAACAACAGTATTTTAGAAGAGGGGACAGACACTAAGGGTTTGGGGCTATTACACCAGAAGTGACATTGTACTGTCAATGGTAGATGGCTATATAACATACCTGCGAGAGGAAACCCTTAGGGTCTTTTTGATTAAATTCAACCACCTCCCCCTCCCTTCGGTCGGGTACTCCCCGCCTGAATGAAAGAATTCATTCTTTCGGGCAGGCTCCTTATCCAAGGAGGAGAATTTTCTGCAAAACTGTTATCCTATATTGTTACCACCCAATCAACCGTACTTTCGGTATCCGGAGTTTCGTGGATTGTGACATGGCTTTCATGTAATCTATTCGCTGAGACGGGTCCATTGTTCTTCCACCGGGTCTGCTTCCCCCTCCCGTTCTACCACCTCCTCCGGTCCGTCCTCCGGGCATTCTACTACCTCCTCCTCCTGACCTCATTCCGGGACTTCTGCCAGCCATATTCGGCATATCAATATGCCCGGTCTCAAAGCCAATGCTAAGAAGCCTGGTTGTATCTGTTAAATACGGACCAACATCAGTAATTATTTTATCCAATAAGATCCTAGCTTCATAGTAAAAGGCACCCAATTGGTCCCTTGAAACAGATAAATGCATTCCAGGCGTTCCTTCCGGATCGGCAAGTTCTCTTGCGCCCTTTTTCGTAAAACCGATGATTTCCATTACTTCAGGTTTTCTTTGCAGATCAGGTCTTACTGGTCTTCGAATCTCACCCGGTATCCTCTCTCTTGTCATTTCCCTGTTATCTATTTTTCTTCCCTGACCTATCGGGTATTTTATACCATACATCTTTTTATTTTTACCAACGGTATCAATCCAAAGCGTTAACCCGGTCATGAAAATTTTACTCGTTAAGACTTTATCAGTTATTTTCAGGTTCACGTAAAGGTATTTTTCATCGTTCCCGATACCATATTCCATGTTACTTTTTTTATCATAATTCATCGGAACAGACCATTCTTTTAATACACCATCAACAACAGCAGGTCCTTCAATGGGGTTACTGGTATATATGGGTTTTTTGCTGCAAGATGCCAGTAAAAGCAGAAGGAAAATAATATAATATTTCATAATTTTAGTTTTAATATTTCCTTGCATGATAATATTTATCAAGTTTAATGTTCCGGGTTCAAGGTTCAAGGTTCAATTAAACAAACACCGTACCAAATTTATCCCTCATTTGGTGTTTTATACTTACTCATAGCAATTTCCTCCTTGTAACATGCAACCCGTCCCATAGGGATGCCCACGGCATAACCCGCAACTTGAATTAATTAGTCCACCCTGAAAAAAACTTCTTAACTATTAAAATTTTTAAAATTAATCCTTTTTAAGGGTCAGCTAAGTAAAATAAAGCTCAGTAGTCCAGACGTTTACTTCTGGGGTTTAGAAATATTTTATTAACTTACAGGGCGTTTACGTCCTTAATCACTACCTAATAACGTGAGAAACGTAGTGACGAGCTAATGACCTATTAGTCCCGGTTTGAAATAACATCAGCGAGTAACAATCACTATTAAATTAGCAATATTCTAATTAGGTTAAAATCAGAAAAATATGATATAAAGGGATATAGTGACAGTTATTAGCAAAGCACTCCATACCTTAATAGTATTAGTCATTTTTACCTGTATTTCATTTCTTACAGGAAGTTCAACAGGTTTCTCCAGGGGCTTCATTTTAGTCATTGCAATGATAAAAAGAGCAATTATTGTGAAAGTAATCTCCATATGATGCAGATACGAAACATTGGGCATTAAGAAAAGGCAAAGTCCATAAACTGGAATATTCAATAACATACCCCAGATTGCAGCACTTGCAGGTACTTTTTTCCAAATAATTCCAAAAAAGAAAACAGCAACCACCCCAGGAATTACAAAGCCCCAATAGACCTGAAGGAAGAAATAAAGTCCGCCTTCAAATTTACTTACAATAGGTGACCAGAGGCAACCGATCAACACCAGGAAAATCGTAACTATTCGTCCAACTTTGACAAGCTGTTTTGGTGATGAATCTTTAGTTAAGTACGGTTTATAAATATCCATTGTAAAAATAGTAGTAGCAGAGTTAAGTAATGAATCCATTGTACTCATTACAGCTCCGAAAAGAGCAGCAAACATTACCCCCATTAAACCGGAGGGTAAAATTCTTTGGATAAGATAAGGATAAGCTCCATCAGCATTCGGAATCTGATCTCCATAAAGTTCAAATGCAATGATCCCGGGAAAGATTACGATAAAAGGAATCAGTAATTTTAACGAAGCTCCAAATAAAATCCCTTTTTGTCCTTCCCCCAAACTTTTCGCCCCAAGTGTCCGCTGGGAGATAAACTGATTCAATCCCCAGTAAAATAAATTCTGTACCCATAATCCTCCGAAAAAAACAGAAATCCATGGCATCCTTGGATGATCCCAGGGCAATACAGTATGTAATTTACCGTTTGATAGCTCAACAAATTTAGTATAACCACCGATCTCATGGAAGGCAAGAAACATGACCACAAGACCGACACCCAGTAAGGTAATTCCCTGTATTAAATCCGACCAAACAACAGCTTTCAATCCTCCATAAACCGTATAGCCACCAGCTATGATCCCAATTAACCAGATTCCGGAAATTATATTTATTCCAAATATTGATTGTAATGCCAGAGCACCTGAATATAAAACTGTTGCCATTGTTACCAGAATGTAAAAAACCAGCATAAAACAAGCCATAATTAGCTTGGCTTTTTTATTATATCGATATTCAAGAAACTCAGGTAAGGTATAAATGCCTGCTCTCAGAAATTTTGGCAGCAGAAATAATGCCACAATAATCAGAGCAAGGGCAGACATCCATTCGAAGCTTGCTACTGCCAGTCCGAGCGAAAATCCTTGTCCTGACATTCCAATGAAATGTTCGGAAGAAATATTAGAGGCGATCAAAGACATACCAATTAACCACCAGGTTAATCTCCTTCCTGCAAGAAAATAGTCTTCTGAATTATCTTCCTTTCGTGAAGCATACAACGAAATCCCTACTACTAATGCAATAAAAGTAATAAATGAAACAGTATCAAGTAAGGTAAAACCCATAGTGGTTTATAATAGTTCACCTAATTTTATCGGACTGTTTTCGGCTATGGATTTATTTGCTGCCGGTCCGATAGCCATGGACATAAGAACGTCTTTTCCTGAAAACTGGTATTTCTTTATCATGCATAAAGGTAAATTTATATTAGCTCAGTTAACAGATTATATCAATCAGTACGAATTTAACAAATTCGTTGAAATGTATAAAGGTAACTACAAGGTAAAAGATTTCAGTTGTTGGAATCAATTTGTTTGTATGATGTTTGGTCAATTGACACACAGGGAAAGTATTCCAGAAAAACAGATAAAGCAACAATGTTCCTTTATAGTATGTCTGAAATTTTTACTCATTTTGCTTTTTTGTCATTAAATAGTTCACCCTGTGAAACAGCAACTTCGTTGCTCCTGCTACGCAGGGTTTCACGGGGTAAACCATGAATGACTGTCAGCTAATAGTACTAAATTTGACAACCCTGCCGAATAATTCAACTGATACACCCCTTACAGCCACACCATCCTTCGCACTCCTCTCCCGTAGGGATGCCATTTGCACTAACAACAGGAGGGGGAGATCCTGTCTATGATTTTTTCTTTTTGTATTTTGACCACCCCCTTGCTGTCTTTGAAGACGAGGAACGGAATTTAGGTTAAAGGTGGATCATTTAATAACTCGTAAACCATTCGCCTATTCCTGTACTGAGCTTCCATCCTTCTCTCTGATCCTTATTAAAGATTATTTGGTGACTTTATATTAGTTATTAACCCGAACATGGTTATGCTGCTAAAGCATATTTTTAGTGATTTAAAACTTACCCGCTCCTGACTTACTATGCCCCTGAGCAGCCTAACTGGCTTGTAAAGTCATTTTATAATAAAAATTTATTACCTTTATTTGAGAGCATAATTTTTAACTTTAACGATCGGTTATCATAAAATTTTTCTCATGAATAAAACAGGATTGTTATGAAAACCAAGGTTTTTAAAATTTTAAATAATAATTCTTAAAAATAATTAATGGCTTTTAAAATTTATTATATAATTTATAATTACTTAACTTTGAACCTTAAACATGAAACTCTAAACTCCTGTATGAACCGAGTGAAACGAGCTCACGTAAGTAATAATACAGGTTAGTATTATAGAACATTTTTACATTCATGCCCAAATTTTTAATAATAGATGATCACCCAATCGTAAGGAAGGGTATCCGGCAAATCCTGGGGGAAATGTCAGGGGTGATAATTACTGACGAAGCGGCAAGTGCCGCTGAGGGACTTAAAAAATTCAATCAAAATGATTATGATGTGGTTTTACTGGATATCCATCTTCCGGGAAGAAGCGGACTTGAGGTTCTGGGAGATATGAAACTTATGAAACCCGGCATTCCTGTCCTGATAATCAGCATGTACCCGGAAGAGCAATATGCCATAAGGGGTTTGAAGTCCGGTGCATCAGGTTATCTTACCAAGGAAAGCGCTCCGGATGAGTTACTTGCTGCGATCAGGAAAGTTCTGGATGGGAGAAGATACATCACACAAGCACTTGCAGAAAAAATCTTTGACGGGTTGGATAAAGATCACCCTCTTCATGAAATGTTATCAAACAGGGAATATGAAGTGATGATACAAATTTCCAGGGGTAAATCAATTAAGGAAATAGCTGGTATTCTCTCCTTAAGCGAAAAAACTGTCAGTACTTACAGAAGCAGAACACTTGAGAAGATGGGCATGAATTCAAACGTCGAATTGATCAAGTATGTCATTCAGGAAGGGCTTATTGACTGATTTCTGGGTGCTGGCAGGGTTTTTTCCAGCCGAATACAATTCGGCTCTACATTTGGGTTTGAGGCAAAATCATTACAACCGGCCTGGATAAATACTCAATACCGGAATAGGTGAATGATTTACCATTTCCTGTGCGAATGTACTTATCCTCATGTTTACCGGAGTACCCCTTTGATTACTAACTATCGATATCAACTCAGCGCCAACATGAACAGCATAGGAAATTGTTAAATCTGTAATACTGCTTCCGTACAAGGAATCTCTTATGGCTTTTACTTTTCTTTTTGTAACATAATCGTAAACCTGATCGGCATACTTTTTTAATCTTTTCTTAATAACTGACTCGTTTGTTGAGCGGACCTCCACAATATGAATTTCTGCCCCTACCATAGCAGCCAGTTCAGTGGTAAACGGAACTTT
>DAOVQI010000219.1 GCA_030628785.1 Bacteroidota bacterium | reverse complement strand
AAATAATTTATTGAAAGTCAAATGATGACGCTTCGGTCACACCCTGACCAAAGCGTCAGGGTAAATAAATTCGTGGCAACAAGGGATTCATCAGGATCAGGATCTTGTAAACCGAGGTGTTTGCCCAGGCGGCGACTTCTTCCACTACAATCTCCTGATCTCCTTGCTTTCCAAACAAAACAACCTCATCTCCCAGCGCAACATTGCTTAGCCCTGAGACATCCGCAGTTAAGTGATTGGCGGTTACAAGTCCGATGACCGGGCAGCGTTTACCGCCGATCAATACTTCTCCCTGACTGCCAACCTGGTAAGTATAGCCGTCAGAATAACCGGTTGGTATTGTGGCAACCCGTGTTTCTTTTTTTGCAGTGAAAGCACGATGGTATGAAATGGAATCATCCGGACGAAGTGTTTTCAGGTAAACAATGCGCGATTTCAGCGCCATCACCGGCTTTAAATTAATTCTTTGCGCCTGATATTCTTTTGTTGACGGATATTGGCCAAAAATTGTAATGCCGGGCCTGACCATGTCGAGATAGCTTTCGGGGAAGGAGAGAACGGCAGCACTGCTGGCTGTATGTATAGTGCCCAGCTCGATACCTTTCTTCTCTGCAGCATTACAAACTTCCATAAAGCGAGTGAGCTGCACCTGATCGAATTCGTCATCTTCTGTAAATGGTGTGAAAATCCCGGCAATCCTGATACCATTGGTGGCGGCAATTTTTTCGATAAACGGAAGCGCACGATAATAGGGTACACCTACTCTTCCCAGCCCAGTATCTATTTTAATGTGTACACTGGCGGTTATGTTTGAGGCTTGTGCTGCTTTGGCAAGCCAATTGAAATTGTCGGTGTAGACAGACTGGGAAATATGAAGCCTTACGATCTGTTCTGCTTCTTCGCGGGAGAATGGGCCGAGGTTGAGTAGGGGAGTTTGGATGCCACCTTTGCGCAATTGCAGGGCTTCGCTGGTTTTTCCGACGGCAAGCGCGTCAGTGTTTTGTTTTTCAAGAAACCTGGCAATTTCGAGCAATCCATGCCCGTAGGCGTTGGCTTTAATAACAGCCATTACCGGACGATTATTCACGCGCCTTTTGATTTGCCGGATATTCCAGGCCATGTTATTCAGATTGATCTCCAACCAGGGATCTGCTGAGGTATTTGAAGTCAGGCCGGACGGCTGTTGCGGAAAAGACATAACTCCTAATTTGTTTAAAGGTGAAACTACCAGGGGCGTTGCAACAGCGACTTTAAGAAAATCTCTTCTGTTAAATTTTTTCATAGTTTAGTTTTGTTTGCGGTTAATCAAGGCTTCCGGATAGCGTGATTTCACCTGTTGGCTGGCAAGAGCCTGTAACCGGGAATAACCGGATTTGATTGAGTTGTGAGCCATAATTAATTAGGGTTTGTCCATAAAGTTTAATTATTTAAAAATAAGCTCCAAAAAACAAATCACAAAATATTTACCCCGTGAAATAATGCTTCGCATTAAATCTTCGATTTATTTCACGGGGCAGGCAAACTCCAAATAACAATGTTTAAAATTCAAAACTGTTTGAAACATTGGGATTTAGAAAATTGTAATTTATTTATTCACAAGAAAAATATTTCAAAGGTGTTCATGAGCTCACTTCGTTCGGTTGAGATTTGTTTTTGGAAGTTTATTTTCTATCTTGTGAAAACAGAATTTGGAAAAGTTGATATTAAATTAAAATTGAAAGCTGATAATTATGAACCATCGTACAATTAGCAGAAGATCCTTTCTGGAAAAAATGGTTATAACAAGTGCCGCCACTTTGTTATCGACCAAAATATTGGGTCAGACTCAGTATGGGAAATCAAAGACACCTTCTCTTCAGGATAAATCAGTTTTGATGGTTTGGGGTGGTTGGGATGGACATGAGCCCAGGAAGTGTGTTGATATCTTCGCACCATGGATTGAAAAGCAGGGAGCTACAGTTACTATTTCAGACACATTGGATATCTACCTCAACCAGGATCTGATGAATTCGGTGGACCTGATAATTCAGATTTGGACAATGGGGACAATTACCAGAGAGCAGGAAAGAGCGCTGCTTCAGGCTGTTAGAAGCGGTGTTGGAATAGCCGGATGGCATGGTGGTTTGGCTGATTCATTTCGCCAGAATACTGAATATCAGTTTATGATAGGCGGACAATGGGTTGCACATCCCGGTGGTGTCATAGACTATAAAGTTAATATTGTTGATCATAACGATCCGGTTACTAAAGGTATTTCCGATTTTAATATGCGCTCCGAACAGTATTATATGCATGTTGATCCTAATGTAAAAGTTCTTGCCACAACAACCTTTAACGGTGACCATGCTGACTGGATAGATGGCTGTGTAGTACCGGTTGTATGGAAAAAAATGTATGGCAAGGGACGTGTATTCTATAACTCCCTTGGCCACCAGGCAGTGGATTTCAATGTGCCGGAGGCACTGGAAATTACCAAACGAGGCATTGTCTGGGCTGCTGAAAGCAAATATGGTCCTGAAGAAAAATGGGTTCAACCCGCTTATCGTGATTGACTTTGGTTTTCAAGTCGTTGATACAACCAGTATAATATGAGCCGTCATTGCATCTTAGGATGTAAACATACCACATAACGAAATTTTTTATTGGTGGACTGTGTCCACCGAAGCTCACCGAATATTAAGATTCAAAAAGCTAAATGGAGCAATAAAGTTTGTTTATAAAAAAAAGCGAAGCTCACCTACGCCAAGGCTTCGGTGAGCGAAGGTGGAGATAAGGGGAGTCGAACCCCTGACCTCGTGACTGCCAGTCACGCGCTCTAGCCAACTGAGCTATATCCCCAATAGCATAACTGTTTTTCCGGCGAATGCAAAAGTAGAAAAAATGTAAAATAAACCTGATCATATTTACGTTTTTTTATCAGATAAGTATTCAAAATGTATTGAAAATTAAATCATTTGGTTCGATTTTTGCTGAATTTTACTTGTAAAGAGGTTTACTTTATTATTTTTAGTCATAAAAAATTGTTCTGAATCTTGATCAAAACCAGAAAATACATTAATTTTATCCATTCAATACAGGAATAATTTGAAAAAACTATAGAATTCATTATTTTTAGGGCATTAAAAATCAAGTAAAATGGAACTAAAGAAAAATCCGGAAGTTGATCTGGAAAAGAGAAAAGCTATATTTTTCCAATTGGGACTAGTTATTGTACTGTCGATAATTCTCATTGCATTTGAATGGACAAGCACAGGCTTGTCAAAAAGTGGGTTTGATACGGGTATCAATGAAGAAATCGAAGAAGAAATCATTCCTATTACTCGTCAGGAACAGCCTGAACCTCAAAAACCACCTGAGCCACCAAAAGTAATTGAAACTTTTGAAGTTGTTGAAGATGATGTTGATCTTGAAGATGAATTAACCCTCGAAGATGCTGAAATTGATTTGGAGACGGAGGTGGAGATTATTGATTTTGATGTGGCAGATGAAGAGGAAGAAGAAGCTCCCATTTTTTACATTGTGGAAGACATGCCTGGTTTTAGAGGTGGAACTGTAGAAAAATTCCGGACATGGATAATAGAACATCTGAAGTATCCTGAAATTGCCGCAGAAAATGGTATCAGTGGACGAGTGTATATTATGTTTGTTATTGAGACTAACGGTAAGATGGGTAATGTTACATTAAGCCGTGGAGTTGATCCTGCTCTTGATGCTGAGGCAATCAGGGTAGTGAAGTCTTCTCCAAAATGGACTCCGGGGAAACAAAGAGGTAAACCAGTAAGAGTAGCTTATACAATCCCGATTAATTTTGTACTGCAATAAAAAATAGATTTTCTATCGAACCCTGATTCTTGATCAGGGTTTTTTTTTGAAAGTCGGTGTTGATTAGGAATTATTCCTATTATTATTTACTTTAGTTGAACCTTTTTTTTAAACTACTTTTTAAAAATGAAACAATTCATTCGTCTCTTTCTTGTTCTGTTAATCGTATCCGGTTGTGGTTCATCAAAAAAACAATTGCAGCGGGGTAATTATGATGCCGCCATTGAAAAAGCGGTTAAAAAGCTGAGGAAAAACCCAAGTAGTGAAGATGATATTCTCATTCTGGACAGATCGTATAATGTTGCCAATGAGCAAAACATTGAACGGATCAATTTCCTGAGATTAGAAGGAAATCCAGGTTCATGGGATGAAGTATTAACTTTGTATTCGCATCTGAAAAACCGCCAGACTTTAGTGAGAACAGTGCTTCCGCTAAAATTGCCCATCAGGACTATAAATTATGAATACATTAATTATGATCGGGAAATTGTTGAAGCCAAACAAAAGGCTGCTGAATATTATTTTGCCCATGGTAAACAAATAATGGAAAATAATACAAAAGAGTCCTACAGGCAAGCTTATTATGAATTTCAAAAAGCAAAAGAATATTGGGGAGACTATGAAAATATTGATGATTTAATAGCTGAAACCAGATATAAAGGGATGAGCAGAGTTCTGGTAACTGTGGAGAACAAAACACACCTGAAGCTATCGAAGGAATTCGAGGAAGACCTTTTAGCCATTAATCACCAAAGATTAAACAGTGAATGGGTTGAATACCATACACGGCATTTGGATGATAATATCGATTACGATTATCTTTCTTTTATAAATCTTAAGATCATTGATGTATCTCCTGAGTCGATTAAAGAAACCGACAGGATCGAAAAAAAAGAAATTGATGACGGATGGCAGTATATTCTTGACAAGAATGGGAATGTAATGAAAGATTCAGTGGGGAATGATATTAAACTCAAGAAATATAAAACATTAACATGTACAGTTATTGAAACCGTGCAGCAGAAGTCGGTTCATATTGAAGGTGATGTTGAAATTATTCAAACCAACCCCAGGAGGCTATTGAAAAAAGATCCAATTGGTGCAGAAACCTTCTTTGAGCATCATTCAGCCAGAGCCATTGGAGATATAGGGGCTTTGTCTTCCGAATCCAGGAAGATTGTGGAAAGTGATCCTGTACCTTTTCCTCATGATTTTGATATGATTTTTCAATGTAGTGAAACGTTAAAACTAGCCATAAGGGACATCTTATACAGGAATCGTCGGTATATCCACTAAGTTAATAATCATTTCACGGAGCCTATGGCGAAACAATTCACTATCTTTGTAATATATCTGCAGAATAACACAGGAGAAGGAGGTGATTTAATCCGTCTATGACAGAGCCCTTAGTAACAAGACCGAAGAGAGAATTAGCCGTATTGATTGGCTTATTTAACCAGGAACAGAACGAATACGAAATAAAGGAATACCTCAACGAATTAGCTTTTTTAACAGAAACTGCCGGCGCAGAACCAGTACACAAATTTGTACAACACCTGGAAGTGCCAAATCCAAAAACTTTTGTTGGTAAAGGAAAGTTGAATGAAATTGAAAATTTTGTAAAAGAAAACAAAATTGATCTGGTCATTTTTGACGATGAACTTTCACCCAGCCAGATAAGAAATATAGAAAAGGTTCTAAACAGCAGGATCCTGGACCGGACTAACCTTATTCTTGATATTTTTGCCAGGAGGGCAAAAACCGCTCATGCAAAGGCACAAGTTGAATTAGCTCAATATCAATACTTACTTCCACGACTTACCGGAATGTGGACACACCTTGAGAGACAAAAAGGAGGTATAGGCTTACGAGGTCCGGGAGAAACCGAAATTGAGACCGATCGAAGAATCATCCGGGATAAAATAGCAAGGCTCAAAGAGCAGATGGTTAAAATTGAAAAACAGAAGTCAATTCAGAGAAAAAACCGCGGGAAACTAGTCAGGGTTGCTCTTGTGGGGTATACCAATGTTGGTAAATCCACGCTGATGAATATTCTGAGCAAGACAAATATTTTCGCAGAAAACAAACTCTTTGCAACCCTGGATACAACCGTGAGAAAGATTGTTATTGAAGATCTGCCTTT
>DAOVQI010000343.1 GCA_030628785.1 Bacteroidota bacterium | reverse complement strand
CTTTCTGCCATACAGCCATTTCAGTAAAATCTTTATATGCCATCTCTTATTATACAGGTATAAACTACTTAAACCTATTACCTTCCTTAGCCTCAGCCTTAGCCTTAGCCTTGAGGATAAATTCAAAATTAGCAGAATAATTACAATTAGTATATTTTTTTATTAATTTGCGAAGCTATGTTCTTAAATTTAACAGTTTCATTTGAATAGTATTAACCTTTTAATTACTTTGCGAAGCTATGTTCTATATTTATAAGAACAGCCCATTAATAAAACAAAATGATTTTAGGAATAGACATTGGAGGTACCACAACCGATATTGTAGGTTTTAAGGAAGGAAAAATAATCAGGCCGCTTACCATTAAAGCAGATGATCCCATTACCTCTGCCGCCGGGGCTATCGGAAAATATACCGATCAAAATAAATTCAAACTATCGGATATCAAAACCATAGGAATTACCGGAGTTGGATCCTCATACATCGAATCGGATATTTTAGGTATCCCTGTTCAAAAGATTGATGAATTTAGATCAATTGGTTATGGCGGAAAATTTCTTTCCAAAATTAATAAAGCCATTGTTGTCAGTATGGGTACAGGCACGGCTATTGTTCAGGTAGATGGCAAAGAAATATCCCACTGGGGAGGAAGTGGTGTTGGTGGTGGCACATTAATTGGATTGGCAAAAAAAATCCTTAATACTTCAGATATTGAAATTATTACAGGAAAAGCTAAAAGTGGATCTCTTGAAAAGGTTGATCTTACTGTAGGAGATATTGTAAACGTATCTATCAATAACTTACCCAGTACGGTTACTGCTTCAAATTTTGGGAAATCCCTTGATGATGCGTCAGAAAATGATTTAGCCCTTGCCATCATCAATTTGGTTTGTCAAACCATTGGTATTATAGCCATTTCAGCAGCCCGGGCCACTAATAATAACGACATTATCCTTACCGGCAAACTCGCAATATTGCCTCAGGCAAAAGCCATTTTTACAATTGTCGGAAAATTATATAATAAAAAATTTCATATTCCTGATTATTCAGAATATTCCACTGCCATAGGCGCTGCCGTATCCGTTTTTTAAGGCAATAGATCTTCTTCCCATTTTTCAACCCCTGGGGGAATTTTGCCTTCCAGTAATTCTGCAAATGCAAGCAGGGCTTTGCGGGCATCTCCAAGCGGATAATAAAATGCATCCCAGTTATCGCTGTCTTCACCATCATGGTTAGGAATTACATAATCGAAGCGCCAGGCTTCCTTTAGTTCCTTGTAAGCACTCGAAGCCCTTCTTTCAATATTTTCCAGATCCTTTATCGAAAGTTCTCCTTTTTGTTTTCTGGTGCGACGCAATAATTTACGTCTCATCATATCAGTAATCAAATCGGACAGTGAAACATGCAGTTCCGGTCTTTTCAGATATGTTATTTCTTCTTTTGAAATAGGTGAAAGATATATTCCTAATCGTTTTATTTTGGAAAGTTTAGGATGCGTTTGCAGCATCCCTGCAACAAAAGGATTTCCCTCGAAAAACACATCAGTTTCAAGCAACATCTTCACCAATTCTTCAACATTTATTGCCTGAAGATCACCGCGTACATCCATTACAAGATAATTTTCCTGATCCCGCAGTGCTTCAATCTGATCCCGTGAACGAAAATGATAGTCAACTCCATCAATTTCACCCGGTCGTGGCGAACGACTGTTATAAACAATAAGTTTTCGCATCCGTTTCCGGAGTTCAGGATAAAATTTAGCCATAGTCCGGTCGATTGGGCTTTTCCCTACACATGACGGACCGGCTAGTATCACCAAACGATTTAAATTCGAATTAGTCATAATGGTTATTTAAATTCAACAAAATCAATTGAATATAAAATTAAGAAAAAAATCCAAAAGGGATTTAAACCGAATAGGTTGATTTTATCTGTGTAACTTCCATATAACATTTTATAGAATTAACTTTTAGGAAAACTTTACATAATAATTTACTAAAACTTATATTAATTATAATTTTAGGTTAATTGTATAATTTTAAACCACGAAGAAAAAAACCTGATGAACATTAAAGTTCCAAAGCCCATCTCCGGAGGAATTATTCTTTCTTACAAATGCAATGCAGAATGCCGTCATTGTATGTATGCATGTTCACCAAAATGGAGTGCTGACTGGATATTGAAAAAAGACTTATCTGTCCTCCTGAATATTTTAGCTGATAAAATCGAGCCAAGTTTTTATGGAAAAAATATAATAGACCTGAATCTTGGCATCCATTTTACCGGGGGTGAACCTTTCCTTAATTTTGAACTATTGTGTGAAGGAGTTGAGATGGCCAGGGAATTGAAAATTCCATCACTTTTTGTAGAAACAAATTGTTACTGGGCAAGTTCGGATAACATTACCAAAGAAAAGTTGTTGAATCTTAAAAATAAAGGATTGAACGGGATAATGATCTCCGTGAATCCTTTTTTTCTTGAATTCGTTCCATTTGAACGAACCGAAAGAGCAGTAAGGATAGCATATGAAATTTTTGGTACTAATATGTTCGTTTACCAGCTTGAGTATTTCCAGAAATTTAAAAAACTGGGAATAAAAGGAAAGCTAACTCTTGAGGAATATAGCAGAATGGATTATGGAATACATTTTACAAGATACACCGAGTTTTTTATAATGGGCCGTGCTGCATACAGCATGGAAAAACTTGGCATATTTCCAAAATACAAAGTAAAATTCCTTATAATGAATAAATGTAATCCCCCAATCCTGCGTAACTGGCATAATCATTTCGACAATTATGGAAATTTTATTCCTGGCTACTGTGGCGGTTTATCCCTGGGAGATTGGCATGAAATGGATCAAATACTGAACGATGGAATAGACCCTCAACAATATCCCATATTATTTACTATTATCAAGAATGATTTTAAAGGTTTAATTTCTTTTGCCAAAGATTACGGATACGAAGAACGAAAAAACGGATATTTATCAAAATGCCATTTATGTGTTGATATCAGACGGTTTTTGGCTGAGAAAAACGAATTCAAGGAGTTACAGCCAAAAGAATTTTACACCCATCTTGAATAATTTAACATGAGTTCGAAATAAGCAAAAGCTTGAAAAACGGCTAAAGCCGTTATGATTTTAATTCTGGTTTGCTTTTAAACCCACAGATAAATCTGTGGACTAATATTTCAAATAGCAGTTTCAACGGTTTCTATTTATATCGAATTCACGTCAAAAATTCTCTTTGTGAAACTTATCCCTACGGCAAAAGATACTCCCGAAGGGATGCCTACGGCAAAAGGGGAACACGAAGATTTTTCATACAAAAGTCGGGTTTCACGCGAAGTTCGTAAAATATTCATAAAGAACGTAAAAACTAATACATTAATATACTGCCAACTGCGATCTTTGCGTAATCTTTGCGGTCTCTGCGAAAACTTCCTTATAGTACTTTTGAGACAGCCCCTTAGTCATTTTTTACTAATTTTACGAAGGAATCAATATAGGAAAAGAATGGAGAACATTGGAACCAACACAATAATTTTTGCTTTCGGATTGACCCTGTTTGCAGGATTAGCAACCGGAATAGGTAGTGCTATTGCTTTTTTTGCCAGAACGACCAATACTAAATTTCTTTCCATTTCTCTCGGCTTTTCGGCGGGTGTCATGATCTATGTTTCGATGGTTGAAATTTTTGTTAAAGCAAAAAGTGTACTGGTTATGGAGCTGGGAGTTGTTGGTGGGAACT
>DAOVQI010000212.1 GCA_030628785.1 Bacteroidota bacterium | reverse complement strand
TGATTTATAACATATTTATTATCATAGTAATGTATCTTTACCTGCTTTTATCTTGCCGGTATACCTACTCACATATTACCTCTTTGGGCTCTTGACTTAATTCTTTTTTATTTTCTTTTTCCCCTCAGCCTTAGCCTTAGCCTCAGCCTTGTGCTACAATCAAACAAATTTAACACATCTCTCTCAAAAATATATTTTTTAATAAATTCGCGAAGCTATGTTCTTAAATTTTCTTTAAAGTAATTTGAAATAATAATTATTACAAAAAAAATGTGATAAAATTCACATTTTAATCAATTATTTTAACTTTACAGTTAAATGGAGGAAATAAATTGCATATCGTGTATTATTAAATCAACTGCAGCAGGAATCCTGGGTGAAAAGGAATTAGAAGTTATGGAAGATAATTCTGCTAAAGTGAGTTTTAAAAAAGGAGAAGTTATTTTCAAGCAGGGTTCTTTTTCCTCCAATATTATTTATCTTAGAACCGGGTTGGTTAAATTACATATGGCTGGTCATCAAAAGGAACAAATTATTAAAATAGTTAAAGCTCCGGCTTATTTAGGCATTCCAACAACTTTTGGAGATAAAATAAATAATTATTCTGCTACGGCACTGGAAGAAACAAATGCATGTTTTATAGATATTAAAACATTTAAGCAGCTTATACATAAAAATGGGGAATTTGCATATGAATTAATTATAAATATGTGTAAAAATGAATTAACTAATTTTCATAATTGGGTGAATCTTTCACAAAAACATTTAAATGGCCGTATGGCAGATACTGTTTTATTTTTTTCCCGTGATATTTATAGAAAAGATGAATTTGAATTACCCCTTCGACGAAGTGAACTGGCTGATCTGATTTGCACTTCCAGAGAAACGGTAAGTCGCATACTGACGGATTTTTATAAGGAAAAGATTTTAAGTGTTAAAGGGAGGGAAATAAAAATACTGAAAAAAAAATTATTAGAACAAATAAGTAAAATGGGATAAAAAATTTTTTCCTTTATATTTTTTCCTTTTTTTGAATGGTAAAATTTTTTTTATTGTTTGAAGATTTTCTGAATCTTCTTTACCCCCGGCTTTGTCCTTCCTGTGGACAAAATTTATTTAAGCAGGAGAATTTGATCTGTACCCAATGTCTTTATCATATCCCCAAAACAAATTTTCATCATTTTAATGATAATCCGGTAGCCAGGCTATTATGGGGAAGGGTTAATGTCGAAAATGCCACTTCCTATTATTTTTTTTACAAAGGGAGTAAATTTCAGGTACTGATCCATAATATGAAATATCGTGGACAAAAGGAAATAGGTTATGAACTTGGCAAAATCTTTGGCGGTGAATTAATGTCTTCAAGTGCTTATAGGGAGATTGATTTGGTGGTGCCGGTCCCATTACATGTCAGGAAACAAAGGAAACGGGGGTATAACCAGAGTGAGTGGATAGCCAGAGGTATCGCGGAACGGATGGAGAAACCAATTGATACCAGAACTCTTTACAGGGCAATTGAATCGGAGACTCAAACGCGAAAAACCAGGTACGAACGGTGGAAAAATGTTGAAAATATTTTCAAACTAAAAACTGCTGACGCTTTAAAAGACAAACATATTCTGCTTGTCGATGACGTTGTTACTACCGGTTCAACTCTTGAAGCCTGTGCGAGGGTCCTCCTTACTATTGAAAACACCAAAGTAAGTATTGCCACCTTGGCAATGGCCTGATTTTATGGTTACCCGTGACACGGTTCTAACCGTGCCACGGGTTTAGATAATACATGGATTGAGACCAGCAGTTGCACCGCGGATTTAACACCGACAGGGTTCTGAACCCTGTCGGGGTTTTCAGTCTCCCATGCCCCCCTACAACCTGGCTCCTCCATTAAATAAACCACCTGGTTATTTCTTTACGGTCGGCCCTTGCCAGAATTGGGTTAGTTTGTTTGTGGGTTGTGGCATAAGAGGGTTTCAATAATGTATTTTCGGAAACGGTTTAATTCTTCATCGTTCCTAATGATCCGGTCAAAATAATTTAACTGCCATACAGGTGTTCCATATGTACCGCGTGATTGGTTAATTTTTGATGTAACAGATGATTGAAATCCCGCCATTAATGAAGATAATGATTTTGGGCGCATTTTAAACGCAGGGGCAATCGGCCGATTGCCCCTGCTATTTGGTTTTTGTAATCGGAAGGTTTATTGTCATTATAGTCCCTTTCCCAAGTTCACTATCACATTTAATGGTTCCCTTCAACTTCTGTGTAACCAGATTATACACAATATGCAATCCCAGTCCTGTTCCTTTGCTTTGATCGGATGTAATAAAGGGATCGAAGACCTTTGGAAGGATTTCTTCCGGGATTCCTTTGCCATCATCCCTGTATTCTATTTTCAACTCTGCATTACTTTTCCTGGCATCAATGGAAATTTTTCCTTTTTCCTTTTCTTTAAATCCGTGAGTAAGAGAGTTCAGAATAAGGTTGGTAAAAATTTGGGCAAAAGCACCGGGGTAAGAATTTAATTTCAGTTCCTCATCACAGTCTATGTTGATCTCAATATCTCTTTGCTTAAATTTTGGATACAAGCTCCTTATTACATCTTCCATATAGGATTTCAGGTTGAATTCCCTTTGCTGCTCAGTTGACTGATCTACTGATACCTGTTTAAAACTCTGGACAAGAGAAGCTGTTCGTTCCAGGTTTTTCAGGGCAAGTTTCGCACTGTCATTTGACGAGGTGAGGTATTCTTTGAAATCAGCTCTGGTTATTTGTTCCTTTTTATAAAGTTCTGCCATTCGTTTGGTTTCATCGATCCAACTCGAAATAGCAGTAATTCCAATGCCCACCGGTGTATTGATCTCATGGGCCACACCGGTAACCAAACCTCCCAATGCTGCCATTTTTTCGGATTCAACCAGTTGTGATTGGGTTCTTTCAAGGTTTTCAAGGGTCTGGGCAAGTTCATCCCTTTGAGACTCTATTTCTTCTTTTTTATGTTCTAACTCCTCACTTGCGGCAAGGATTTCTTCTTTCTGATGTTCAATTTGTAAAGTCCTCTCCTCGACCTTTTGTTCAAGTATCCTTTTTCCCTTTATCAGTTGCTTTTCCCGGTATTTTATAAAGGCAATTATGGCAATAATAGCAACGAAAATCATAAGTGTTATGAACCACCAGGTTTGATAGAATGGAGGTTTAATGATAAAATTAAAGGTAAGAGGTTCCTTGTTCCAAATGCCATTTTCATTCTCTGCAATTACCATAAATGTATATTCACCCGGATTTAATCCTGAGTAAGTCATCTCAGACATTATGCGGGGTGGAGACCAATCCTTTTCCTGGGGATCCAATTTGTATTTATAACTAACCTTTTCAGGATTCCCGAGGTATATTCCGGTCCATTTAAAGGTCAGGTGATTCTGGTGATGGGGTAATTTAAGATCAAAGGGCAACAGCGAATATGGCAGGATACTGTCAACTTTTTCCGACCAGTCGATATTTTCAAATTCCAGGTCTAATTCGGTTAAATGTAGTTTAGGAGGTGTCAGGTTAATTTTTTCAAGCATGGGATTAAATCGGGTAATTCCCTTCACAGTTCCGAACCAAATGTTTTCTTCACTATCTTTCAGGATGGCATTCATGTTATTTTCCATCCCGATAAAACCATTTGATTTATTATAATTTTTTACTTGTTGTATATTTTGATCTTTATCCAATATAATTTTATCAAATCCCACATTTGTACCCACAAGGAGGGTGCTGTCATCCTGAAAAACCATGGAGACAATAATATTGGAACCAAGAAGGCTATCCCCAACAATGAATTTAATTGACTGTTTCAGATCGGCATTTTTATTCCATTTGTACAGACCACCACCATGAGTTCCAATCCAGATATTTCCATTAATATCCTCCGCAAGTGCAAAGATTTGCTTAAAATCCAACCCCTCCTCTTCACCGAACGTTTGCATAATATTATTCTCAAACCTTGCTAATCCATCATAGGTTCCCACCCATATCCTACCCTCGTTATCCTCAATAATGGTCTGAATCTCATTATGTGGCAATCCAAATTCTTCTGCAGTTATAGGGAAAAAGCCAATACCATTATATCTGCTTATCCTGCTTTTTGTTCCAATCCAAACATCACCCCTCGAATCAGCCAGCATACAGATTACCCGGTTGTCGATCAAGCCATTATCCACGCTGTAGTTAACAAATTTTTTGCCGTCGAATCTGGAAATTCCGTTTTCTTGCGTACCGATCCACAAATTACCTTTTGTATCGAATGAGAGGGATACAATATAATTATCCGGCAATCCATCCTGAGTTGTATAATATTTAAAATCCGGGGCTCCGTTTTTAAAACTTAATCTTATTAAACCAGCGCCTAATGATGCCAACCAATAATTTCCCTGTTCATCCTGATCAATATCATAAACCTGGTTACTGGAAAGTCCCTGTTCTTCCATATAATGTGAAAAATGATCTCCCATCATTTTCACAATGCCAAAACTAAAGGTCCCTGCCCAAATATTTCCTTCGTTGTCCTGTTCAATACATAGCACCTGATTCTCAGGGAACCCTTGCTTAACAGAATACTCCATAAACTCATTGTTCACTAATTTTACAATTCCTCCTTTATCAGTAGCGAACCAGAGATTACCTGCCTCATCCGACAGGATATCCCAAATCATGTTATCAGGTAAACCATTGGATGAATTATACACTTTTATCTGCCCCCAACTTGAATCGGTAAATCCCTCAATTTTAAAAACACCCTCATCTTCCGTAGCAAACCAAAGATTTCCTTCCTTGTCTTCTTCAATGTCAAGAATATTATCACTTGGAATGCCCCCGCTGGATAATCTTTTTACATTGCTTATTTCTTCATTCTCGAAGGATACAATGTAAATTCCATTACGATAAGTAGCCAGCCACAGCCGGTCATATTTATCTTCATATATATCAAATATTAAGCGGGCTGCCAAACCTTCCATTAATGAATAGGATGTTATTTTGATTGAATCATAGGAATTAAAAAACTCAACTTTATTTAAAGCATTATCTGTTCCTGCCCAAACCGTGTTTTTTCTGTCCTCAAATAAACTCCATACCTGTTCTCCTGATAAACCGTCATCTTTATTAATGTTTCTTATGGTATATCCATCATAAAAGCCAATCCCTCCGTATGTTCCAAACCAAAAATTTCCTTTTGAATCCTCAAGTATGGTTCTTACGTTATTATCCGGAAGTCCGCTTTTTTGGTTAAAAGTAAGGAAGCTATATCCGTCGAACCGGCTTACTCCTCCTCCAATAGTCCCAAGCCACAAGTAGCCCCTGGAATCCCTGATCATTGTAAATACCGTAGAAACAGGAAGTCCTTGATCAATGGAATAGATTTTAAAATTATTTACCTGGGAAAAAATGTTTGCAGAAAAAACAAATCCTATGAATAAGGATAAAATTAAAAATCGTTTCATTTCCTTAAATTTTAAAGAAACCTGCATGAATTTAATAAAATTCACAAACATCTGATAAAAATAAAATTCATGCAGGTTGCTTCTGACCTTTAAAAGCAGATTTATTTTCATCGTAAATAAAAAGGATTTCATTCCCGTATGTATTAAACCGGAAAGTTTGCGCTATTGTTTCCCCTGTAATCAGGCAAAACAAGGAAAAAAAGAAATATTTTTTCATGTAGGGGCAATCGGCCGATTGCCCCTACAGTCCATCGTACCATTTCGGATAATCACAATACCATGAAAATGATTTGGCATAATCTGATAGACATCCAATTTAATTTCATTGCGTATTTCTGATGATTTTAACCATTCGGTTTGTACAATTTTACCATATTCGTTCAAACAGATTTCCCCACCCGTAATGTCTCCGAATAAACATTCCCGATCATGAACACAAAGGGTTACAAAATAGGCGCCAGGTCTGGAATAATCGTATTCCTTTAATCGAATTGATCTGCGGTGGTGTTTATCAGGATTGAATTTCATATTATAATAATAATTACACGAACTACCTTACGTCTTTTCAGTTCCTGCCAGAACCGGATGAAATTGTTGGGTTTGTCAGGCATTGTGGTATAGTTGTTGAATAAACCCGAACAGATTAAACTCAAAAGTTATAAGTTTTTTTGACGATATCCAAATAATTCACCCTGTGAAATAAATCGAAGATTTATTGCAAAGCAATATTTCA
>DAOVQI010000232.1 GCA_030628785.1 Bacteroidota bacterium | reverse complement strand
TTTACAAAGTTCTGTTCTTAATTCCCTTTTTTAATCAATTTGCGAAGCTAAGTTCTTAATCTAAGTTACTAGTAGTTCCTCCTTGAAATAACATATCAATTAAAAAAAATTTCTAATTGCTCTAATTTCTAATTGACCTAAATAATACCAAAATTCCCAATAACCTAATTGGGACTTGATTTTTGGAATTTATTTAGAAATTAGGTCAATTAGGTTAATTAGATTAATTAAATTTCTGTTTAATATTTATTACCATATTAATTAAGAAACGCTCCACTAGTAACAAGAAACTAGCAACTGGAATTATTCGTTAAATTCTAAATCCCATAACAAGGATATCATCGACCTGGGCATTGTCGCCTTTCCAATTTTCAAGGGTGGTATTAAGAATTTCCTTTTGTTCATTCATGGGTTTACCATAGATATCCAACAGGAGATCCTTGAAAGGTCTGGATTTAAATTTACCCCCTTTTTTCCCACCAAACTGGTCAATGTAACCATCCGAGAAAATATAAATTACATCACCCTTTTTCAGGGTCTGCTCATGGTTGGTAAACGACTTTTTTTCATTAATATAAATGCCGATTGGCATTTTATCTCCCTTAATTTCCATAAGCTTCTTGTTTCTTATTAAGTAAAGTGGATTATAGGCACCTGAGAATTGCAGGTTACGTGTTTCAAGATCAAGAACACACAGGGCCATATCCATACCATCTTTGGCTTCACCCTCTTTTCCGGTTTGGCGAAGCGCTGTTTTTATGTAGTTCCTTAAACGGTTCAGGATCAGACTTGCTTTTGTGATCTTATAATTATTGGCAATTTCGTTCAGGTAAGAGTAACCCAGCATACTCATAAATGCGCCCGGCACTCCGTGTCCGGTACAATCGATACCTGCAAGAATGACTTTGTTATCTTTTTGGGCAATCCAGTAGAAATCACCACTGACAATATCACGGGGTTTAAATAAAATAAAATGATTGGGAATGATTTTGCTGACAAAATCTTTTGGCGGAAGGATGGCGTTCTGAATTCTCTGTGCATACTGAATGCTGTCAGTAATTTCTTGTTTTTGCAAGACTATTTCATCCCTCTGTTGCCCAATTTCATCTCTCTGTGTCATGATCTCCTCTTTTTGCTCTTCAATTTGTTTCGTCCTTTCCCTGACTTTAATTTCCAGGACTTTTTTATCATGCTGTAATTTTCTTTCCCGAATAATGATTAATAAATAAACGGCCAAAATAATTCCTAAACCAATAAGCAGATAAAACCATACCGTTCTGGTAAAAGGAGGGGCAATGCTGAACCGGACACTTTTCTCCGGACTGATGGATCCCATAATGTTTTTTGCCCTTACATGCAGCAGGTAATCATTTGGAGGTAAATATGGAAAAAATACAACCGGATTCTCCGTCCATTTTGACCAGGTCTGACTTAACCCTTCCAGAAAATACTGATATTGTGTCTGGTTTGATTTGATGTAGTAGGGGGCGATAATTTTAAACTCAAGACTATTGTTTTCTGCACTGAAGTCTAATTCTGTGAAGGAGAAACTTAATCCTGCCTGGTTGGTGACGGTTTGAATAAAAAGGTTGAATTCTTCACGGGCAGGAGAAATCTCAGTGTAAAGAATTTTGTTGAGCTTATTGTCTTCATTGATAATCCAGATATTATTGTTCGAACCGGTGTAAATATTTTGAATTCTGTCAAAAAGTTTTAAATATTTTGGTAAGATCGTACTCATTTCAGAAATGGTATCAAGAGAGAACCACTCCTGGTTTTTTGAAATCCAGGTTTGTCTGTCGCCGGCAAAAACATATTGGTAGAATTGTTGTTTACGATCCTGAAGGGTATCGATACTTACCAGTTCATCTATTTCCGTGTCAAATCCATAAATACCTGTTGAAAGAAGGAAATATGGCTGGTTTTCCAGACCTCTGACCATTACTTTTTCAGAGAATTCTTCCAGAAAGTAGTATGAATTTACTTTAACGGGTTCGAATTCCTTACTAAGTTTAATTCTATAAGCTTTTGTATCGGATCCCAACCATACATACTCACCGGATTCAAAAATCGAGTAAACCGGAACATTTTCTTTAAAGAATTCCCGGTTCACTTCCCATGAGTTTTCCTTGTAAACAACGGTAAATGCGCCCCCGGGTGTGCCAATATAAAACAAGCCTTCCTGATTTTTTGAAGGTAAAATATAATTGATATAGGTATAAGCGGCTATAAATTTGACTTCATTATTTTTTATTCTGTATAATCCGGTATTGGTCCCAACCAGGATCTGATCACGGAATTTTACCAGTTGCCTGCATTTATCATCCAAACCTTTGATTTTACTAAACTTATGGCTAATTGATTGAAGGGCATAAGTCTTTTTCTTCACATATGTTGTCTTTGGAGGTGTTATTGAAACCGAAATTGTTTCGGGTTCGGTTTCAGGCTTTTCAGGGCTGATAGTCATGACCGTTTCAATTTGCTCTTTTTCTGTTTCCTGTGGCGGGGCTATTTTCTCCAAGAGCCTGGATAAAAAGCCTTTACGAGGTTTTTCTTTTTCCCTTTCTTCCCCGGGAGTTTCCTGTATTGTTGGTTCGGTCTTTTTTTCCCTGGTTTTTCTTTTTGTCCGGTGTGGTATTTCTTCTTTTATTACTTCTGTAGGCTCCTTTTTATCTCTTGCTTTCACCAATACCTCGATTTCAGCATAGTCTTTTACTTCAGTAAGGAAATAAACCCCTTCACTTGTGGCTACATAGATGGTGTTATTGAAGTCAACGATTGAAAGAAGATTTCCTTCCAAACCAGGGTACGAATTGTAATTTCTTACCGGTATTGAAAAATCGATCCTTGTTGTTCCAAATTCATGTGAGAGCCATAAACCATTCCTGTTATCCTTACCAATGGCATATATTTCATCGTCAGGTAAACCCGTTTGGTAATTCAAAGTAAATTTGGTTTTTCCTGATTCTTTTTCAACAATAACACACCCGCCTGTAAGAGTCGCCAATGCGATTTCTTTTTCATTCAATTCGATCCCACCTGATAATACGCTTTCCTGGATATATTCCTCATCTTTAATGATGTAATCTTCAATTTTTCCCCCGTCAAAACGGTAAATAAAGCTGTTATCGGTAGCAAAGAGAACTTCTTCCCGGTTAAAAGGAATACTGAATATGATTTCATCCTTATCGATAATATCGCTCCCCGGAATAAGAAGGATTGAATCACTTGCTATCCTGTGCAGTCCGATATCTTTTATGTTAATAAATAATAAAGTGTCAATAAGAACCATTCCTCTGAATGGATTTCCCGGATTTGCCCGCCAGACTTTTTTGTTTTTCAAATCTTCCGGATCAACCCGTGTAACGGTTTGATCACTGTAAAAATAAAGAAAAGTCTGATTAAACAGGATACGGGATATTACTCCCAGTTCTGAAAATTCCGATGAAATATTTTGGTAAAGGTACTGACCATAGTCATTTTTGGTTATGTATCCAAAATTATCTTCGCATCCAACATATACCCTGTTACCCGAAGGTTCATAGATCAAAGAATATGGCCTTTCGACCGATTCGAGATAATTCCATTCCAATCCATCATAACTCAGGATACCTTTTCTGTTTGCAAAAAACATCACTCCCTCTTCGTTTTGAGCAATGGCCCAATTCTGGTTGTCAACTCCCACCGGTAGTTTGATATTCGTAAAAAAAGGATTGCCTTCCTGGGAATTAACTCGAAGAGGATTAATCGTAAGAATAATCGCAAAAATGAATCGAAGAATGGATTTGCAGTATTTCATCTTTAAGGGGTTTAATATACTTCTGATGTAACTCTTCAGTATTAAAAAGTATCGTTTTTTATTATGTACTACAATAGATAAAAGATAAAAGACAAAAGTACAAAGTTAATAGACACACTCTAATTAATTTAGGTTGTGCCGAAGGCATTCCTTCGGAACTAGTTACAAGTTACAAGTTTCGGATTAATGCGCTTATAATTAATATGATACATATTATTCTAATTGTTTATATTTAAATTAAAGTATAAACTTTAAAGGCTCTGTTCTAAGATGCTGTTGTTATTAGTTGGATTTAGTATTGATACTCGTCAGACCACTACTGCTGCCGGGCGATTAGTTTAGATTTGAAACATTGCAAATATGTTATGGTTTATGTAAAAAGCTAATGCATTTTAGTGGTCAGACGAGTAGGTTACAAAATTAAAAAACGACCAGATTATGGAACATAGCCACTTTAAATATTAAAGTCCTCATATTCATTGACTTGTAATTTATAACCCGTAACCCGCAACTTGGGTTAATTAGTATCAGTTTGTTTATAATATGCTGAATAATAATCGAATTGACTGGCAAAGGTCCAGATCCTCAAACTAATTCTTAACCAAATAAATAATTGCTGAAGAACAAACATTATCAGAATAGTAATCCCTGAAGTCATTCCAATGGTCCTTGATACTATCATATACAAATAGAATAAGATAAGAGGGATAACGAGCAGCATAAGGTATAGACCGTATGTACGCGGGAACTTCCGTGTAACAAACTTCGTTGCCAGCCATATGGATTTTAATACTTTCCCGGAATCATTTAAAACAAGTATGAACCGGGAATAATCGGTAATTACTATCAGGTATATACCAATTATGAGATGTAACCCGACGAATATTAAAGATAAATAGAATAGAACTTTCTCGGAAGCCACCGACTCGTATGAACCTGCAATAATTAGTGAATAAATTAAGTATATAACGAGGGCGATAATTAAATGAAGGATAATAGTATAAAGGGTTAATTTGAAAAATCTGAAAAAGAATGCACCGCATCCTGAAAAAAATGTTCTTAAACTAAACTTTGACTTCTCTTGTTTAATAATATGTAATATCCCACCGGTAAGGAAAATACTTAGCACCATGAAAAACAGAATTAACCAGAAGCCCTGACGGAAAAGATTACCAATTGTTCCATCTGCGTTTCTCATAAACTCCTGAAGTGCAGTGAAATCGAAATTCTTTAGCAAATTATGAACTGACAGTGACCTATTAGATGCTTCCTTTAGTACTCCCATAAAGGGAATAGCAATGGTTAGACCCATCAGCAGGTTGAGAATGTAAATTACCAAGGTCATTTTTAAAAATCTGACCGTTGTTTTAAAACCACTGGCATATGCTTTTGTAATATTCATGGTATAGACTGTTTTTCGTATGGTAACTATTTAGATTTCAAGAGTCTCTTTTTTTTATATTCAGGTTAATTGTTATAGGTTATACGTTAAAAGTTATACGCTGTATTTTCATAAAACATATTATTTTCCCCTAAGCCTTGGTATTAAAATTATGTAACTAATCAGTTATGCGAATAACCAATTTGTTGTTGATGTTATTATTCTGATTTACATAATAGTTTCCCGGTTTTAATCTCAGAATCATGAAATGCCACTAAGACACAAAGGCTCAAAGGTAACACTAAGTTTTTCTCTTTGTGAGACTTAGTGTCTTAGTGGCAAGATTACTTATCTTAGACTGATTATTTACAAATTTAGCTGTTCTAAAAAATTAACATATAACATATAACTTATAACATATAACATTTTATAACAGTCTGCTTCTTTTCATCCCAACGTACTGATTAGTCACTCATTATGTAAATACTGAGAAAAACTGCATGGCATTTTGCAACCGGAACAGGAATTTCAGTGTATATTTCCAAATGACGGCTCTTTTGGGTTTAGTGGTCAGGCTGTTATTATGAAAGTTAATATCGATCATGATTTTCTTTT
>DAOVQI010000097.1 GCA_030628785.1 Bacteroidota bacterium | reverse complement strand
GGTGTTGAAAAAATCTGGACATTTCACGATTACACCCAGTTTGATCTTGTACAACAAAATTACCTGGCATTACCCGAAAAACGCCAAATGATAGGAGCCACAGTAGCCGGTGAACTATTGGGACTAGGCGTCTGGGCGGAATATGCTTTTAATAAAATGGACAGCACCAAAAATTTCTACGAACTGGTTGTGGGTGGTGATTACACTTTCGATTTCCAGACATACATCATGTTCGAATATTATCGCAATACACTGGGCAAAACCGATTTCATGCAGTACAACCTGAATGACTGGTTACGCTTGCTGGCTGCCGAGCAGAAAGCTATCAGCCGTGACCAGCTTTACTGCTTCATCCAACACCCGGTGACCGACCTGATATACCTGGGTCTTTCGACCATTGTCAGCATTTCAGATAAGAGCCTGGCGTTAGTGCCCATGATGAATTACAGCATTTTTGAAAATGTGGACCTTCTGTTCTATCTCAATTTTTATCTGGGTGAAGAAGGAACCGCATACGCCAGTAATTTAGGGAACGGAGGATTGATCCGGGCAAGGGTATATTTTTAACTACAGATTATGAGGAATACTTAAATTACAGACAGATATTTAGTAAAAAAATTTAAGTCAACTAAACTATTATCTAAAAAGAGAAAAAATGAGAGAAAAATTGCTTAAAACATTGGCTCACTGGCATTCTTCATATCCATGGAGAATGTTGGTTGTTGTAATTATTCTTACCTTAATTTTTGGTGCATTATCGGAGCGATTAACCATTACTATGCGCTGGTCTGATTTACTGCCCTCAGGACACCAAAAAACAGTTCAATTCAATAAAATTATTGAAGAATTTGTATCGGCTACAAGCATCATTGTTGTTGTTCAGGGAGAAGAAGAACGTATTAAAAAATTTGCCGATGAGTTGGCACCGCAGTTGTTAGCTGCTGTCGACACTGGTAAAAATGCTTCACTTCAGGCAGACATTGATAAAATCAATATTAAGATAGCTGCATTACAGGCTAAAGAAGGAAAAGGATCTGAAATAGCAAAACTTCAGTCCCAAATAGAATCGCTGCGAGCCGGAATAAACAAAAAATTGGTCCAGCGTGTTGATTACAAAACCGAAGTCGATTTTTTGCAAAACCATGGTTTAATGCTTGTTAAAGAAAAAGATTTAAAAAATATAAAGGAAATTTATACTGATCCCAACATTGCCGGTTTATTATTTAATATTAATAATTCAATGGAGAAAGAATATATTGGACAGGAGGAATCTATTTCTACACGGGAAAAAGAGGATCAGGCGGTGGTTTTTTTGGATGGCATCCAAAATTTGGCTCAGTTGATGCAAAAGTATGCGCGTGATGAAGAAGTCTCTGAAGAAGAAGCTCACGGGGCGGTTAATAAACTCCTTTTTGGTGAACCCTATTTTCTGTCTTATGATAAAAAAGCCCTTGTTATGAATGCCATTCCAAATTTTACAATGTTTGATATAGATCTGCTTGTAGAAGGAACAGATATCGTTCAATCGATAGTAGATGATTTACTGGAAAATTACCCGGATGTAACAGCAGGTTTGACAGGGATGATACCCGTTGGCCGTGATGAAATGGTTTATTCCGAACAAAGTCTGGGATACACCAGCCTTATCGCTGTTATTGCTATTTTGATAATGTTAATCATTTCATTCAGAATGTGGGTGGCACCATTTCTCGCTATGTTTAACCTGCTTATCGGTATCTTGTGGGCTATTGGAACAGCTGCAATAGTTGTGGGACAATTAAATATCATGACCTCGATGATGGCTGTAATACTCCTGGGGCTTGGAATTGATTTTTCTATCCATCTTATTTCAGGTTTCACAGAATGGCGTGCTGCCGGGCATAGTATTGCTGCAGCAATGGAAAAAACATTTCTAAAAAGCGGGAAAGGAATCTTGACCGGAGCACTGACCACAGCTTGTGCTTTCCTAACCATGACGATTAGTAGTTCGCGCGGCATGAAAGAGATGGGATTGGTTACCGGAACAGGCCTTCTGGCAATTCTTTTAGCCACATTTTTGTTTTTACCGGTTATGCTGGTATTCAGGGAACACCGCATTGAGAAAAAACGCGAAAAAGGTAAAGGCATAGAAAAAATTGTTCAGCGGGATATTTCGTTTCGTTTCTTAGGTAATGCGGGACAATGGATAAGCAAACATTATGGATTTACAATTTTTTCCTCAATTATTATCACTGCTTTATTAATTTGGTCAGGGCTAAATATCAAGTTTGATCATAATTATATGAACATTGAAGCAAAAGGATTAACATCAATTGCACTTCAGGATACCATAAAGGATAAATTTGATTTAAGTATGGCTTATGCACTTATTTTAACCGATGATGTAAATCAGTCACGTGAGTTTGCAAAAAAATATCGTGAGCTGGGTTCTGTGGCAATGACCGAAGATATTTCTTTATATTTTCCTTCTTTGGAACAACAACAAAAACGTACTCCCCATATCAATGAAATCTATGAAGCAATCGAGGCAACTCCTGTCAGACCTGCTATACTTACCGGTGAACTGCCGGCATTAAGTGACGAAATTGAGCGTCTCCAGATGAATGTCATGGAAATGCAGGATATGGCATATCTGGGCGGGCAGGATAAAGTGGACAACAAATGTAAACTGATCGTGGGAGATCCCGAAAAACCAGATTCCAGAAATATAATTCAGGAGTTACAGCAATTATTGGCTGCTGATAATTTATTGGCAAACAAAGCACTATCTAAATTTCAACATGATTTCGCACACTATTTTAAGAAATCAGTCATTAAGATGTGCTCTACAGAGCCCATTCATTTGGAAGAGCTGCCAACCTCTATTTTAGACCAGTACAGTAATAAAAACCGAACCCAATTTTTAGTTACTGTATTTCCGGAGGGTAATATCTGGCAGGATGCCAGGATACTCTATGGATTTACGGATGATTTAGATAGAATCAGCGACAGAGCTACAGGCTTCCCACCTGTATTTCGTGCTTTAATCGATATTATCGGTCGCGACGGCCGTAATTCGGCATTGTTAACACTGGTAATTGTTTTTATCCTGTTATGGGCAGACTTTCGAAGTATACGTTATACGCTGATTGCTATGATTCCTTTGGCTATCGGTGTATCTTGGATGGTAGGTTTCATGCACCTGACAGGCCAGCAATTAACCGTCGTAAATGTTATGGGGTTACCAATGATTCTGGGTATTGGTATTGACGACGGCGTACATATCGTCCATCGCTGGTTAATCGAAGGTAAAGGAAAAATTCAAATTGTTTTCGCCAGTACAGGTAAGGCAATTTTGCTTACTTCTCTAACAACTATGCTGGCATTTGGTTCGTTGATTTTTTCTGTCTGGCGTGGTTTTGGCCAGCTCGGAGGAGCACTATTTGTTGGGGTTGGCGCCTGCTTTTTAACAACAGTAATTATTGTGCCTGGGATTATGGGAATTATTGAGAAAAAACAAATTAAATAATTAAAATTTTGTATTTTAACGTGATGTGCGATTGTAAAAAATTTGTACTGTAATAAATACCAAAAAACTATGAATAATATTTGTAATCCGCATAATGAAGATATCTTACATCACTAAAGTAAAATAAGTGTTCATAACTAAAAATTAAAACTAAAGGAAAAATCCCGGAATGGGTCTCATTATTGTAGAAGCCTAATTCATTAGCAAATTACGACCCCGTATAGGGTCGCATTATAAATTGACTATAATCCTAAATATTTAGTTGATTTTGACATAATGAAAAGATTAAATTATGCGACTCCTCCGGAGTCGATAAATATCAGGTGTTGCATTTCCTACAATAATGTGACCCCGCTGGGGTCAGTTGTTTTAATATAGGAAACTACTGTTACTAATGACTGTTATGGTTAGTTACATAACTAAAGCAACTTATTGATCCATAGTTAATCATTATAGGATTGGATTTGTTCCAAAAGAGTCTTAACTGCACGAGGCGTTTTGTATTTTAAGAAAATTTAACACCCGGATGAGTATCAAGGTTGCTATTATAGGTTCTGTAGGCATACCGCCCCGATACGGGGGGTTTGAAACGGTTGCCCAGCAATTGGTTAATTGTTTGGGAAATGATTTTAGAATTTATGTTTATTGCAGCCAAAAACATTATAAAAAATCAGAAAGGGTAAAATTCCTTAACAAAACCCGTTTATATTATCTCCCCTTTAATGCCCTGGGTTTTCAGAGCATATTTTATGATGCCCTCTCCATAAAACACGCCATGTTGTATGCAAAAATTCTACTTGTTCTCGGAATATCGGGTGGGATAATTTTACCTGTTATCAGATTATTTACAAACCGGAAAATTATTGTAAACGTTGATGGCATTGAATGGAAACGGGAAAAATGGAAAACTTTTTCAAAAAAATTCCTGAAATTCTCCGAGCACCTTGCTGTAAAATTTGCCCACGCAGTTATAACGGATAATCCGGCTATCCATGATTATATCCATAACCAATATGGTGTAGATGCTCATTTGATAGAATATGGCGCTGATCATGTTTCTACTAAAAGGTTTGAGGATATTAAACAGGTACCACAAAACCTGATTAATGTTTTTTCTCAGTTGCAGAAGAAAAAATACGCCTGTACGGTATGCAGGATAGAACCTGAAAATAATGTTCATATCATTCTGGATGCTTTTTCTAAAATGCCATCACAAATCCTGGTTGTTATTGGGAATTGGAATTGGAATGCTTACGGAAAGAATTTAAAGAAAGAGTATGGTAATTATGAAAACCTGTATTTACTCGCTCCCGTGTATGATCAGGAATTGCTCGACAGTATACGATCAAACTGTTATCTGTATATTCACGGACATAGCTCCGGCGGAACAAATCCATCACTTATTGAAGCTATGTATCTTGGATTACCTATTGTTGCTTATAAGGTTTCGTTCAACCTTTCCACAACTGAAAACCAGGCATTTTATTTCGAAAATGCCCGCCAGATTATTAATCTGGTAACCTATATCGAATCAGCCGAACTTGAAAGATACAAGAAGAAAATGCAGGAGATCGCCATCCGGCGGTTCAGGTGGAGTATTATTTCTGAGAAGTATGCCAGATTGTTTTCTTCTCTTCTAAGATAATCAAATCCCAACCCGGATGAACCGGAAATCACAATAAACAAGCATCAAATATCTCACAAAGTGATGCCTATGGTAAAATAAAACCCAAATAAGAGACTACATACGAAATACACCATATCATTAACTGTCGGATGGAAACATCCGACAGCATCGTAATCCGCTAAGCGGATATCGAACTCACGTTAACTTATTTCCTTACCTACCTTTTCAAGCAATTGTTTTGTTGCTATAATGCCCTCATCTTCGGATAATTTTCCACCTTCATATTCTACCCCGATATACCCTGTGTAACCTGCTTCCTTCACAATTTTCAGCATCTTGAAATAGTCGGTATGAATTTCATTACCGTTTTCATCGAAATCACGTGATTTTGCGCTTACACCTTTGGCAAATGGCATTAATTCTTCAACTCCCTTATATCGATCATATTCTTCTTCTCTACTGATCCTGAAATTTCCAAAATCAGGTAAGGTTCCGCAGTTAGGATGGTTCACCTTTTTTATTACTCCACTCAGCCATTCTCCGTTCGAGGAGTACCCACCATGATTTTCAACAATCACGTTGATATTTTCCTTTGCCCCGTACTCGGTTAATCTGCCCAGTCCGTCTACTGCTGCCACTGCCACTTCTTCAGCGGTTCCTCTTCCCCTGGCATTCACCCGTATGGAATGGCATCCAAGAAACTTAGCTGCCTCAATCCATTTATAATGATTTTCGACTGACTGAATTCGTTTTGCCTCATCTGCATCTCCCAGGTTACCCTCCGCATCAACCATAATAAGGACATTCCTTAGGTTAAGATCATCTGTCCGCATCTTTAATTCTTTCAGATACTCCATTTCAGTACTTTCAAAAAAGACACTGACATATTCCAGGGCATGGATATCAAACCTGGTTTTTGTATACTCCGGGAATTCAAGATTACTCATTCCCTTATCGAAAAGTTTTCTATGGAGCGACCATTGTGCAAGGGAAATTTTAAAAAACATTTCCTTTTCTTCACTCTGACTAGCCTTTATAACCGAAGGTGCTATTCCAATAGCAACAGAAGTGATTGCAATGTCTTTAATAAATTTTCTTCGGGATTTGTTCATGATAAATTATTCTAAAATTTTAATCTTAATATTCCTGTACCAAACATCGTCTCCGTGGTCCTGCAAACCGATATATCCTTCCTCAGCAGGTTCGACAAAATCGGGATACTCAGAAAATTTGCTTTTCAGAACCATGTCTGTCCAATCCTGGGTCCATAGGTGGTACTCAACCACTTTTTCCCCATTTTGCCAGTGCTCGACAAGTCCTTTGTAGATCAGGATCTTTACCTGGTTCCATTCACCTGGAGGCTTAGCATTTTGAGGTACAGCGGCAATAAGATCATAAAGGGCTCCTGCCTGATGAGTTGAATCACGACCATCCGGGTGTCCCTCATTATCGATCACCTGCATTTCAGGTGAGGATTTCCAAATAGGCTGATCGGGTTTTTCCTGTGCCAGGTAAAAAATACCACTGTTTCCTCCTTCAGAGATCTTCCATTCAAGTTGGAATTCAAACCACTTGTATTTCTTCTCTGTAATAATATCTCCACCTTTTTTTCCACCTGCTTCACCCCTCCCCGATCCAATGCAATGCAAGGTGCCATCCACGATTTCCCATCCTCCTTCCGGGAATGATTCCTGGTTATATCCTCTCCAACCGGTCGAGGTTTCACCATCAAACAAACTGGTCCATACTTCTTCAACCACTTCTTCCTCAACTGCTTCTTCAGCAGTTTTATCGGTAGTTGAAGACTTACAGGATACCATAAACAGTACAAAAACAAAACTTAATAAAAACAACAGACTTTTGGTTTTCATGATAATTTATATTTTGGGTTAAACAATTTCCACTAATCAATTCAAGTTTCAGGCCTGCCACGTGAAATGCGACACAGGAGCATATTTCACCGTGGTTACAAGTTGCAAGTTATCCACCTCACGATAGTTATCGTGACAATCAGGCAGACAAGTAAATGAAGACGAGAGCCTTAGTGAACTAGATTTTAAATAAATTTTTAATAAAAAATAATTTGTATTAAATGCATCACACCGATAATGTACACAATAACCCGAAACCTGTAACCTGCAACATGCAACTTGCAACTAAAATTAACCAGGCATATCAGGTATCGACCAACCTTTACGATAATTATGCCTGATTAATTCATTAGCAAACTGCCTGGCATTTAACGGGTCAGTCCACTTCTTTTTGAAGGTCGGGTGTCCATCATGGATTTCGAAATTATCTTCAATACATATTTTTATTGTTTCGGAATCTTTGATATTGGTGAAGGTCATGTTTTCACCGTCCCACTCAAGTTCCTTGTTCAAGCCCTGCAGGCGAACAGCAAGAACGCCCATAACTACCATTTCGTTGAACGGACCGGCTTCGCTGAATGGAGAAGCGGTTTCAACACGGCTATCAGGACTTTCCTTACATGCCCGGATCCAATCTTTTTCGTGACTGGTTTCTACACGACGCCTTTTTGGAGGAACGTTTGGAACACGACCCGACAATAACCAGGGATCTTTACCATAGCAACCGCAAATCAGAGTATCCTTGGTACCATGGAAAAGGACACCACCTCCGCCATCATTCATGTTTTTACCTTCGGGCCATCCTTCCGGTTTCGTGGGCTGCAGACCACCATCGAACCAGGTTACTGTAACTTCAGGCATTTTAACCGTTACGTCTTTATGATCGGGACGTGCAGGAAAAGTCATTTTAACCATTTCCGCATTGGGAGCACAGTCGGTCAGCAACAAGGTTGAGCTTCCCTGAACTTTGGTCGGATATTGAAGTTTAAGACCCACAAAAACCGGGTGAAGAATGTGGCAAGCCATGTCACCAAGGGCGCCGGTACCAAAATCCCACCAGCCGCGCCAATTCCATGGATGGTATATCGCATTGTAGGGACGCACGGGAGCCGGACCAAGGAAAAGATCCCAGTCTAATGTTTCAGGAACCACCATTTCCTCTTTTGGACGATTCAGTCCCTGGGGCCAGATTGGCCGATCGGTGAAAGCTTCCACTTTTTTTATTTCACCAATTTCTCCGTTCCAGATCCATTCGCAAGTCAGATTAACACCTTCACGTGAAGATCCCTGATTACCCATCGAGGTAGCCACCCTGTATTTTTCAGCCAATTTGGTAAGCAAACGCGATTCGTAAACTGAATGGGTCAGTGGTTTTTGCAGGTATACATGTTTACCCATAGTAATCGCATGGGAAGCCGTTAAGGCATGGGTATGATCGGCAGTAGCAATAATCACTGCGTCAATATCCTTGCCCATTTCATCATACATTTTCCGGTAATCCTTGTACTTTTTTGCATCCGGATAATCATCAAAGCATCTCTTTGCATAAGCCCAATCTACATCGCAAAGAGCGATAATATTTTCCGTTTTAGAATTCCTCAGATTGGTTCTTCCCATACCGCCAACACCTATTCCTGCAATATTTAACTTATCGCTCGGAGGTGTATGCCCCAAACCACTTACAACATAGCTGGGTAAAATTGTAATTCCGGCAGCAGCGGCTGCAGTTCTTCCAATAAAGGACCGTCTTGAAATTTCTGAATTTTCTTTGCTCATAATTTTTGTGTTTATTATTAGATAATATTTGAATGAATGTTGTTTTTAAATAATGCTTTTAAAAGTAATAAAAAATATATACAACAGGAAAGGATTAGAATTAACATTTTAAAAAAAATTTGTTAGCGGCAACCATTCAGTATTTAGTCGTCGTTTTTTTGATATTCAGTGATACTCGTCCAATACTACTGTTTAACTTTATGATTAGATTTAAAATATTATGCTAATAATGAGATATAATAATAAATTTGAACATCTTAGTGGTCAGACGAGTTAGAAACATTGGTTTGAATTTTAGTTTGAATTGGAAGC
>DAOVQI010000345.1 GCA_030628785.1 Bacteroidota bacterium | reverse complement strand
CGGAATAACCTGCCAGCGTCTGATAGACCTGGCAGTGTTTGGCGGTGGATGTGGTAATTGTTTGACTAAGAAAATCAACCACCTCCCCCTCCCTTCGGTCGGGTACTCCTCCTTTCCAAGGAGGAGAATTTTGGGTTTGTTAGTAAATTAGACACAAATAACAATTAACTATCCATAACATGATCTATTACCAGCGAGGGTCGGAGAACGAAGTAATCAATTCGGGGGAATTAAAAGAAGCTGTATTTACAACATTGGAAAAACTGGGTAAAAAAAATAAAGTACTGGCTATTCCTCCCGACTTCACAAGGGTTCATTCAAGAGCCGGTGAGCTAACCAGGTATATATGGGAATACTATGGGGAAAAATTAACTGACATTTTACCAGCTCTCGGTACACATGCGTCAATGACAACGGAGGAAATCAACACTATGTTTGGAAATATTCCTAACAAACTTTTTCGGGTTCATGACTGGAGAAACGATATTGTAACCCTCGGTACCGTACCTGAAAGTTTTATCAGGAAAGTATCTGAAAATAAGGTAAAGTATCCCTGGAAGGCACAGGTAAATAAATTGCTGGTTGAGGGCCGCTTCAACTTGATACTATCGATCGGTCAGGTTGTACCTCATGAGGTGGTAGGAATGGCAAATTACAATAAGAACATTTTCATAGGAACAGGAGGCGCTGAGGGGATCAATAAAAGTCATTTTCTTGGTGCAGTTTATGGAATGGAACGCATGATGGGGAAAAGCGATACTCCGGTAAGAAAAGTACTGAATTACGCCAGCGAACATTTCTCAGGCTCCCTGCCTCCGGTCTTACATTTCTTAACTGTAATTGGGAAAGATAATCACGAAGACCAGGTTATCAGAGGCTTGTTTATTGGTAATGATCCGGAATGTTTTAATCTCGCATCTGAACTTTCTTTAAAGGTGAATCTGGAATTAGTTGAAAAACCGCTGATGAAAACAGTAGTATATCTCGATCCTGCAGAATATAAAAGTACCTGGCTTGGTAATAAAAGTATTTACCGTACCCGGATGGCTATCGCTGATGACGGGGAACTAATTATTCTGGCGCCCGGTTTGAAAGAATTTGGCGAAGATCCTGAGATCGACAGGCTGATCAGAAAATATGGATACAGGGGAACACCATCTATCCTGCAGGCTGTGGAGGAGAATGAAGAGATGAAAAAAAACCTGAGCGCTGCAGCTCACCTTATTCACGGCTCCTCTGAGGACCGCTTCAGGATAACCTATTGTCCCGGATCGTTAACCGAAAATGAAATAAAAAGTGTAAATTTTAATTATGCTGACTACAGGGTTATGATCCGGAAATACAACCCGGAGAAACTCAAGGAAGGTATAAACATTATGCCGGATGGAGAAGAAATATTCTATATCTCCAACCCTGCACTGGGTTTATGGGCATATAGGAATAGGTTTAATAATTATAAATAAATCAATTGTAACTAATCAATGTGTTGATAGGAAAAGAAACAGAATGTTAAAAAATGTTATATGTTATAAGTTAAAAGTTATATGTTAATTGTTATACCATAGGCATTCCTTTGCTCCGAAGGGAACACTTTAGGAGGGATAAGTTCAAATTTTAGGATCATCCAAGAAAATTACTCCATATAACTTATAACCAATAACCTATAACAATTAACAATGAATGGTCATCCAGAAAAGAAAAAGGAGACACTTGAAGAGTGATTGCTTACAATCAAATAAAATTCAGATTGATCAGGTAAGATGGGGAATAATCGGTTATAGTTATGAAAATTGTTGCAGATGATAAAATACCCTTTTTAAAAGGGGTGTTGGAGCCTTATTCAAACGTCAGGTATCTTCCGGGTTTTTTAATCACAAACAAGGAAATCCGGGATGCCGATGCTATTATTATCCGGACAGTGACAAAATGCAATGACAAACTCCTGGAAGGCACAGCGGTAAAGTTCATAGCCTCTGCATCTATTGGATTCGACCATATTGATACGGAATACTGTAGAAAATATAATATTACCTGGACTAATGCCCCGGGATGTAATTCCTCTTCCGTTCAGCAATACATTGCTTCTGCATTACTCCATTTTGCTAAGCATCATAGTTTCAGACTTTCCAACAAAACTCTTGGGATTGTTGGGGTAGGCAATGTTGGGGAAAAAGTTGCCGGTTTGGCAACAACACTCGGAATGAATGTTTTATTAAACGACCCACCGAGGGAAAGAGTTGAAGGGAAAAAGGATTTTGTCACACTGGAACAAATTCTTACAGAATCAGATATTATAAGTCTGCACGTCCCATTAACCAAAAAAGGTATTGATAAAACCTACCATATGGTTGATAAGCAATTCTTATTGAAAATGAACCGGGGGTGTTACATCATAAATTCATCCAGGGGACCCGTAGTCAACGAATTGGATCTTATGAAAGTCGTGCAATCCGGAAAACCTGGAGGGGTAATCCTGGATGTTTGGGAGAATGAACCTGATATAAACCCGGAACTGCTTAACCTCATCGATATTGGCACACCACACATAGCAGGATATTCGCAGGAGGGAAAAGCAAATGGAACGGCAATGAGTGTCAGGGCTATAAGTAAATTTTTTAACCTTGAACTGAATAAATGGTACCCGGAAAATGTTCCTCAACCGGATAACCCCGAAATTGAAGTGGATTGTACCGGTAAATCTGAAGAGGATATTATTCGGGAAATTATCTATTCCACTTATCCTATCGAGAAAGATGATGCGAGACTCCGGCAGTCTCCTGAAAAATTCGAAGACATTAGAGGAAAGTATCCTGTACGCAGGGAATTTCCTGCATTTGAAGTTAATTTGAAAAATGGAAATCCGGAACTCTCAGGGAAATTGCATGCTTTGGGATTTAGGGTCAGGAATGACAGTTAACAATAGACAGTATGCAGTAGGCAGTTGTTGAATGGGTAAATTGTAGAAGATGAGATGGGGAGACTTGGAGACAAGGTGACTTGGAGAGACCTGCCAGCGTCTGGATGACCTGGCAGAGTTTGTGAAGGAATGGAGGCTGAGGTTAAGGTTAAGATTAAGGGCTAAGTAGCAAAAAGGGGTAAGTAGGACGAAGTTCCGGTTCGTCATTATGTTTATTGAGGATTGAGAAATTAGTACCAGCGGCAGCCCTGTTAAATACGCTACGCTATATTTCATAATTTAACAGGGCAAGTAGCAGGAGGCAGGGAAAAGTCCGCAGTAGGCAATACTCAGTTTCTACCAAGAGAGTAAAGTATTATGTTGAAAGAATTACGAATATCGATTACCTTCGGTGAGATCGCTTCGCTAAGTTAACGATTTACGAATAACGAAGTGATTATGAATTTCGAATGTTTTGTGCAACAAAACCTCACGAGTGGCATGTGTGTTAGATTGTGGGAACGAGTAATAATGAATTTCCAATTTTGGATTTCGGATTTCGGATCGTGAATTTTGAATTTTTATGTTTAACCCGTAGACAAATATAAGGACAAGACAGTCCCGGAGGCACTGGAAGAAAATAGCCGGCCACTTTAGTGGCTGGTAAGAATGTGCAAATAATAAACACAGCCCGTATGGGCTTGCCTGTCCGTCCGTAGGAGGGAAAGGAACTACATAAAAAGGACATAGTTTCACAAATTTAAAAAACCTTAATTTTCAGGTTTCATAAATAATTAGTTAATAGTCGGCAGTCTACAATCGG